>JAFRJA010000132.1 GCA_017432545.1 Erysipelotrichaceae bacterium | reverse complement strand
CTATCAAAGATAAAATAAGCAAAAAAACTTAAAGAAACAGAATCCCACCCAACATTTCATCAAGACAGAAAACGAAGAGATCGCCAGTATTTAAAGGCTTTCTCTTCGTTTTAATGTCATTGAACTGTCAAAGTCGGGATTTTAATAAACTATCTGTCCGTTAGCAATTGCTAACGGAAATTTTATGAAAAAGTTAAGCTAAAATAATTAGTATGAACTTAAATTTAGCCGATGTCGTCGTGATATTACTGATATTATTTCTCCTGTTTCTGTGTTTTAGGAACCTTTTCACAAAAAAGAAATATGGGAAAAGATTCTACAGCTGTAACCATGATTGTGCCAATTGTGCACTGGCAGAAGAACATGGCATGATCAAAAGAGATAAATAATGTATTTTGATAAAAAAGTGCGAAAAAGTGAACAATCTTCATTCATTATGTTTTTTTAGAGCTATAATATATAAGGTATAGGTAAATAGCACCACATAATACCTGTATTAGATAAGTCTGAATGGATGGAAATTAGAGCATATGAAATTAACAGGAAATCAGATAAGGTATTTATTGACGATCTCAGATCTCAGCAAGAACAAGCACATAGTCAGAAGTGTTGATGTTGCCAGAGAAATGGACTATTCAAGAGCCAGTGTTCATAAAATGCTGCAGTCATTGAAAGAAATGGGCTTGGTCGAACAGGATTATTACAGTTCTCTGAAGCTGACCCCGGCCGGTTCAAGACTGGCAGGAAAGTATATGAAGAAATACGACTTCATCAAGGAAACGCTGGAAAAGATCATGGATATTCCGGACGGTTATAATCTGGGTATCTGCAATCTCATCGAACTGTTATAGTGAGATTAATTGATAAGGAGCTCTTTAGGGAAGATATCATTCAAAGAGCTTTTTTTGTGGTTAAAAGACTATAATTAAATCTAATGAAAAAGCGAAGACTGGACATCCTGGAAGGTGATCTTTTACCCAATATCCTGCTGTTTACCGTTCCGGTAATTCTTTCCAGTGTCCTGCAGCTGTTGTTTAATGCGATCGATATGATCGTGGTCGGAAAGTTTTCCGGTTCTGTTTCGATGGCGGCTGTCAGTTCGACGTCATCGCTGATCAATCTGATCATCAATCTGTTTATCGGCTTATCGGTCGGCTGTTCTGTGGCGATCGCCCGCAGGATCGGAAAAAGGGATTATGATGAGATATCTAAGGCCGTACATACGACGATCTTTCTGGCTTTCATTGCGGGTGTTATTCTGACTTTTGTCGGGATCATCTTTTCTCATAAGTTTCTGGAGATGATGAATTCACCAGCCGATGTCATCGATCTGAGCACGATCTATCTGCGATTCTACTTTACCGGTGTGCTGGCGACGATGATCTATAATTTCTCCAGTGCTGTATTAAGGGCTAAAGGTGATACGAAGAGGCCTTTGATAGCTTTGACGATCGCGGGTGTTTTAAACGCATTACTGAACCTGTTTTTTGTGACCGTACTTAAAATGGATGTCGCCGGAGTCGGTCTGGCGAGTTCGCTTTCTTCCTATGTTTCAGCGGTCCTGGTGCTGCTGGTGCTGATCAGAGATGATGAAGCGACTCATGTGGATATCAGACATCTCTATATCGACCCTGCCGCTTTGAAAGAGATCCTGTTAGTAGGTTTGCCTGCAGGCATACAGTCGACGGTCTTTTCCATTTCCAATGTGGCGATCCAATCCTCGGTCAACGAATTCGGTCAGATCGTCATGGCAGGCAATGGTGCAGCTTCTTCGATCGGCGATTTCGTCTACAACATCATGAACGCTTTCTATCAGAGCTGCCTGACCTTTACTTCGCAAAATGTCGGCGCAGGCAAGAGAAAAAGGATCATGAAGATCTTACTGACCTGTATCTTTCTGGTCACGATCTTCGGACTGCTTTTCGGCAACAGCGCCTACTATTTCGGCAATTTCCTTTTAGGCATCTATTCTGATGATCCTTCTGTTATCGAAGCGGGATTGACAAGATTAAGGATCATCTGTTGTCCATATTTCATCTGTGGGATCATGGATGTCTTTGTCGGATCCTTAAGAGGTATGGGTTCTTCGATCGTACCGATGATCGTATCCTTAATGGGCGCCTGTGCTTTCCGCCTGATCTATATTACGACCTATTTCAAGGTTCACCACACCATTGAAGTTTTATACTACTCTTATCCGCTCAGCTGGATAATCACGGCTTTTGTCCATCTTCTAACGTTTATAATAGTATACAGAAGGTATATTAAGAAAAATGACGAAAGTAATTAAAAGGATTCTAATAGTTCTGCTGATGTTACTGATCGTGACAGGATGTAAAAAAAATGAAACAGCTGAAGTTGAACCGATCAGGGTCGACTGTTACCGTCGCTGGTTTTACGCTTTTGATAAGTACAGCGAAGATAAAGAATATATCAACAGATTATATGATGCGATCAGTCAGATGAAACTGGGTGAGGAAACAGCCGGACTGGTAACGGATTATACGGATATCATCGAGTTTACTTTTTCTGATGGTCACAAGGAAAGATATGAATTTGAAGCTGATATGTTTGTGGATCAGGATCGCAAAAAGTTTATAGTTGCGGAAGGCTTGCCTTTGATCAGAGAAGTATTGGATGAACTGATGAGCAAAAAGTGACCACGAAGTATTAAAGCGGTAGTTTATTAGTGAAAGCGATATCGTTAATGTAATATAATGATATGCGAAAGGTATAGAGATGTTAAAGAATGTTAAGGAATTAAATGGCTCAGATAACTGGCTGCAGGAAGAACTCAAGAGAGAGGGTCGGATCTCAGCCTGGGATTTTGATGAGGGTAAAGAAGTTAGAGCTGAGCACGCACTTGATTGTGATGTGAGAAATGTAGCTAGAGAACATCATTTTGATCATGTGACAGGAAGAGATGCCTTGGCTGATAAAAACAAGGGTTCTGATTTTACCTGGCTCATCATCACGATGGTGCTGATCGTTGTTTCGGTCTGGATCAATATCGCGCTCGATGTCAATAATTTTGTAGCCCCGGTCATCCTGTTTCTGGCCGTCAATCCGGGTATCTTCCTATGGCTGTTTGTCATGAAGAAATTCCCGACCGCCGGTTATTTCAAACTGGCTGTCTTAATTGCGATCGTTTGTGAGATCGTAGCTATTTATTCTGATCGAGCAGTAATGTTCAGACTTTTCAGTATATTCAGGAGGTAATAAAAATGTTGACTTTAGTATTAGTTATTATTCTTGTTGTTGTAGTCGTAACTGTTCTGTTGTCCTGCCTGTGCATCGTTCCGCAGGGAAATGCCTGGGTAGTTGAAAGACTTGGTAAATACCATGACACCTGGCAGCCGGGCATGCATATTAAGACTCCGGTCATTGAAAGAGTTGCCCGCAAGATCTCTTTAAAGGAACAGGTCGCCGACTTCGAACCCCAGTCCGTTATCACCAAGGATAACGTCACGATGAATGTCGACTCGGTCGTCTATTTCCAGGTTATCGATCCTAAGGCTCTGACATATGGTGTTGAAAGACCGATCGCCGCGATCGAAAATCTGTGTGCGACTACTTTGCGAAATATCATCGGTTCCATGACGCTTGATGAAACTCTGACTTCCCGTGAGAAGATCAACAATGAAACCATCAAGGTCCTTGATGAAGCGACCAATAAATGGGGTATCGATATCACCCGTGTCGAGGTTCAGAACATCACTCCGCCGAAATCGATCCAGGAAGCCATGGAGAAGCAAATGAAGGCAGAACGTGAAAAAAGAGCGGTCATCCTGACTGCCGAAGGTGAGAAGCAGTCCGCGATCACCAGAGCTGAAGGTGAAAAGGAATCCGCTATCTTAAGAGCTGATGCGCTTAGAGAAGAAAAAGTCAGGATCGCTCAGGGTGAAGCTGAAGCGATCAGAGCGGTTGCGGAAGCCCAGGCTAAGGCAATTGAAATGGTCAATAATGCCAGCCCTTCCAAGGAATATCTGTCGATCAGATCGATGGAAGCGGCGGAAAAGATGGCCGATGGTCAGTCGACCAAGATCATCGTTCCTTCCAACCTGCAAGATCTCGCCTCTTTGGCAACAGTCTTCAAGGAAAGCAAATAATTACACATTAAAGCTCCTGCGGGAGCTTTTTAAATTTGCTGGACAGATGGATTATTTGAATAGTTTATAATTATTTTATGAGTAAGTCCAAAGGCGCAATCTTTTATGAGAAACTGGCCCGAAAGGTTTTAATACCTAAAGGCAGGACGATGAGTGAAGTCATCATGAACTATAAAAGAGCACACAAGAAACAGAAATATAATCTGCCTTTACTGCTGAAGATATCGGACAAGGTCGATGATATAGTCTCCCGCGATATGCATCTTTACTATATGAATGTGGAGTCAGAAACGGATTCTCTTGTCATCTATCTCCATGGAGGAGGATACATTGATGAGATGTTGCCTTTCCATTGGCTGATGTTGGATAAGATAACCTCTCTGATCGATGCGAAGTTCATCATTCCCGATTATCCTCTGGCTCCTTACAGTGACTTTATCATCTGTTACGAGAAGATGACGCAGTTCTATCGCAAGGTCCTCGAGTACTATCCGGATAAAAAGATCATTCTGATGGGCGATTCGGCAGGCGGGGGACTGGCGATCGGTTTAAGCATGTATTTTGCCAAGAAGGGACTTCCGGTTCCCGATAAGCTGATCTTGTTATCACCTTGGGTCGATTTGATTATGGATAATGAAGAGATCAAAGATTATCTTGATGATGATCCGATCCTTAAATACGATGATCTGAAGGTCAATGCGGAATACTGGGCCAATGGCCATGATCTGAAAGATTATCGTCTTTCACCTCTATATGGTGATGTTTCAGCATTAAAAGATGTTACGCTTTTTACCGGAACTTATGAGTTCTTCTATCCCGATATCATCAGGTTTGCCCGCAGGCTTGAAGAAAACGGAGTCAGGAACAGAGTCTTTGTCGGAGAAAAACTGTATCATGTCTATCCGGCTTTTCCGATACCGGAGGCTAATGATGCTATAAGAATTATTGCCCAGGTGATAGAAGATAAACTATGATTTCAATATTGAAAGGATTATTGGCTATAATTATATAAGGAGTGAAAATGGACGCACTTAAAGTAAATGACACTTACCATATATTGTTTGATAAGGCACAATCGATCCTAGAAAATAAAGAAGAAGTTATCGATGTCATAGCCAAAGCCGAAAAAAAACTGAAGGATATTCCTGAAGAGTTGGCTGATCCTAACAAGATGGAGTTGATGCTTCAGATGGCAAAAGCTTATCTGAATAAAGAATATCCTATCACCAATGAGAAAGCTCTCAGTGCGATCGTGGCGGCAGCTATCTATCTGGCTGATGATGACGGTGGGATCATTTCCGATGATATACCGATCATCGGTTTCATGGATGATCTGGCACTGATCGATCTGGCCTATAAGGATTGTGAAAATGAAGTAAAAGCCTATGGGCTTTGGAAAAAATAAAGGAGGAAAATTATAATGGATGAACTGAAAGTTGAAGAATTGTTAGGTGAGTATTCGGCGAAGGCGAAAGATCTGCTTTCCGAAGAAGGAAAGGTCGAGGAAGTACTCAAGTCTGCGGAAAAGACGCTCTCTGAGATCCCGGGTGTCGGTGACAAGATCGCGAAGCTTCCTTTGATGTTTTCGATGATCCGTTCCTATGTAACCAAGGAATATACGGATGTATCACCGAAAGTCGTTGCCTCAATGGTCGGCGCTTTCCTGTATCTGGTCAGCGGAAAAGATCTGATCCCTGATAAGATCCCGGTAATCGGCTTAGCTGATGACCTCGGTGTATTAGCTCTGGCTCTTAAACTCAATGAGAGTGAACTCAACACTTATTCAGCCTGGAGAGAAGCTAAAAACAACACCGTTGCGAGCGAAACTGAAGAAAAAACCGAAGCATAATTATTAAGCTTTTAAATGACGCAGCCGGAGTATGACTGCGTCTTTTATTTTTTTATGGAAATAAGAGATCACGCCTTGATCTATGGCTTACTGGCTAAAAAGATCATCGAACATTCCGGAAAAGAAAATGGTGAAAAACTGATCGAAGAGATCACGAATCTTTACGGCAACAAAAGAGGACAACGTATGGCTGCGTTGTCAACAGAAAACCATGAAGAAAAGGATCTTGAAACTTTTATGGTGCATGGCGAGTGGAAAGGAAGAGAAGGCGAAAACAAGAGCGAGATGGTCTATGGTTCTGACAGCACTTCTTCACTTGTCTTCAAATGTGCCTGGTATGATACCTGGGTCAGATACGGTTTAAAGCAGTATGGTTCCTATTATTGCCGCTATATCGATAAGGCGATCTGTAAAGGATTTGCAGGAAGTTTTGATCTGGAAGTAAAAGAAACGATCTCAAGTGGCGATGGAAGGTGTAACTTCATCTGGAACGAAGCTGTTGATGAAGAAGAACTGAGAAGATTAAAAAGTGAAGCAGAAGATATGTGGATCTTGCCTTTTGAATTCCATGTCGAAGAACTGTTTGAATGTGCTATGAAGATCCTGAAAGATAAAACGATCATCGAAGAAGTTATTGAAGAATACCATAAGATGGGAGAAGAAAAATGAAAAAGATACTGATCATATTGTTACTGGTACTGCTTTGTGCCTGCAGCTCAAACAGCCAGGCTGCAGATGAACCAAAGCCGAGTGAACCAACACCGGAGCCGACACCCGTCGAAGATGATAAACCGCTGACACAGGCTTATCTTGATGCGATGGAAGATTATGAGTTCATGGAAGTTGCATTACTTGGCTGTACAATCGAAGGCTTAAGTGCCAATGATATCCTTAACAGAGCGATCAATGATTGGGGAATGAGTTTTCTTTCCGAGATCGATAAGGATGACCTCGTCTATTCACCGATCTTGGGTGACTACAATCTGGTCTATCTTTTCGTTCCGAAAGATCATGTTGATCTGAAGATCTCAACTTTTGATGCCAACAGCGAAAAAGCAGATAAGGAAGTTTATAGTGCCAAGGGCGGTGTTCCTTTCATCTACATCGAGAAGGAAAAAGGCATGACTCCGGTAAGTATCGTTGAATATGTCATCCACGGAAGCAATGATGAACAAGGTTTCATATATACCGGTCTGAATTATTATGATGATACTTTAAGGACGGATTATCGAATGGGGCTGGTCGATAAGACTGATTATCAGAAGTTCGAGCCAACGGAACTGCCGATGTATAAACAGGCGATCTTTGATCATCTGTGCTATGAGACTGCCGAAGTTTCCAAAGACATCATGGAAAGAGGCTATCAGCTGAGTTTCATGAATGAAATGTTGCGCGAAGGCAAGATGTATCTGCTATATTCGATCGCTGATGAGAAAAATGAATATCCGTATAACCTGGCGATCAATTACGAAAACACCGATCAGCTGTTTGATGTTATCATAACCTACAACATGAAAGACTGGTTTGATCCGACCAAGATCGCAGGATAAAGAAACGGAAAATATTCAGCGATTATTTAAAAATGATAATAAAACAGGTACTTTTTAACTATGTAACCATTTACATTTTTAAAAGTATCCTAATATCAACAATTACATGCGATAATATAACTGTCATAAGATGACAGTTTTTTTATTGCAAAGGAGTTTTAAAAATGTCTGAAACAAAAGGGGCTAAAGAAACAAAAAAGACCAGCAAAACAGCCAAAAAAGAAAATGCCGAAGAAACAGTAAAAACTGCTAAGAAAGCAACCAAGGCTGCCAAAGAGACCAAACTCGCGGAAGTAATGGTCGCAGCTGATGGTAAGAAAGCAACCAGTAAAAAGACGACCACCAAAAAGACGACAGCCAAGAAAGAAACAGCTGAAGTAAAGCCGGAAAAGAAAACGATCGCTAAGAAGGTCGTTAAGAAAGTGGAAGATACAGCTGCCAAGGAAGAAGTCAAGAAGGAAACCAAACCTAAAGCCAAGGCCGTTAAGAAAACAGTGAAAGCTGAAAAACCTGCCGTAGAAGTCAAGGTTGAAGAAGTCAAGGTTGAAGAAGTATATGAAGATCTCGGTCCGCGCCGCAGTGTCGCCTTTATCGGTTCTGAGTGCTATCCGTTTGTCAAAACAGGTGGTCTGGCCGATGTAATGTATGCCTTACCTAAAGAGCTCGCTAAGCAGAACTGTGATGTCAAAGTCATCCTGCCGCGTTACAAGTGCATACCATGGGAATACCAGGAAAAGATGGAATACCGTGGCGAATTCTACATGGATCTGTGTGCCGATGGCCGTCAGTTCTATGTCGGTATCATGGAATATGTTGCTGATGGTGTAGTCTATGATTTCATCGATAACGAAGAATTCTTCTCTGCCGGTAATCCTTATATCAGCATGATCGATGATATCCCGAAGTTCTGTCTGTTCTCTAAGGCTGCTTTATCAGCTTTACTGTATCTGGACTGGATCCCTGATGTCATCCATTGCCATGACTGGCAGGCTGCCTTAGTACCGGTATATCTTCGTACCTTATTCGAGAATACCGCTTTAGCAGGATCAAAGACGATCATGACGGTCCACAATCTGCGCTTCCAGGGTATCTATGATATCGATACGATCAAGTACTGGTCAGGTTTACCTGATTATGTCTTCAACAAGGATGCGCTCAAAGTCAACTACAATGATGCGAATATGCTGAAGGGTGGTCTGACTTATGCGGATATGATCACGACGGTCAGTGAGACTTATGCCGGTGAAATTCAGACTGAATTCTATGGCGAAGGTCTGGACGCTCATCTGAGATATCATTCCGGAAAATTAAGAGGTATCGTCAACGGTATCGACTGTGATATCTGGAATCCGGCTACGGATGAAAGAATTTATGAGAATTATTCTGTAAAGGATGCAGTCGAAAAGAAGAAAGCCAATAAGCGTGCTTTACAGGAAGAACTCGGACTCAATGTCGATGACAACAAATTCGTGATTGGTCTGATCTCCCGTCTGACTAATCAGAAGGGTCTCGATCTGGTGAATACGATCGTCAACGATATGATCGATGGCAACACCCAGTTGGTTGTCTTGGGTACCGGTGATCCATATTATGAGGATTCCTTCCGTTACTATGAAGATGCCTATAGAGGTGAAGTATGTTCCAACATCATGTATGATGAAGACAGAGCTCATCGCATCTATGCGGGTGCTGATGCCTTACTGGTTCCGTCACTGTTTGAACCGTGTGGACTTACCCAGCTGATCGCTATGCGTTATGGTACTGTTCCGATCGTCAGAGAAACAGGCGGTCTCAAGGATACAGTAGAACCATACAACCTGTTTGAAGACAGCGGCAATGGTTTCACTTTCGATAACTACGATCCGGGACTTCTGCTTGACGCCGTAAACAGAGCGAAGACATTATACTTCGTCTACCGTGACAGTTTCGATGCGATGGTCAAACGTGATATGGAAAAGGATATGACCTGGTCTAAATCCGCTACTGCTTATCGTTATCTGTATCTGGAACTCAAACCGGAATAAGTTAATGAACGATATGGAGATGTCAGAAATGGCATCTCTTTTTATTAAAAAACAGGTCATAGACCTGTATTGTTCAATATGGTGGAGCTTGCCGGGTTTGAACCGGTGACCTCCTGATTGCGAACCAGGCGCTCTCCCAGCTGAGCTAAAGCCCCATGCCCTTATTATAATCTTTTAAAGATGATAAAGGAATAAGAAAAGCTCCTTCACGGAGCTCTTCTTTTTTGAATTATTTAAGGGGATAAATATATATACGATACAACTAATTTTAGGGGGCTGGTATCGTTGCAGGACTATTATCTTCCTGCACCTATATAGTATAAAAAGTCTGT
>JAFRJA010000017.1 GCA_017432545.1 Erysipelotrichaceae bacterium | reverse complement strand
GAATGATCAGCACTCTGGTCAAAGTCTTTGAAGGATCATCGTTCCGCAGCTTCTCCCAGGAATCGAAATCATCCGTATAATCATCCTGATATTCTTCTTCCTCTTCGAATAATTCTTTTTCTTTATCTTTCATAGCTGTCTATATTATATATCCTTTGCGTATCTTAATCACCTATGCCCGTCAAAGAGGTTTTTCATATATTTGTTTTTTTATGGATCTATTGTGGCATGTACCAGTATGAACGTAAACCGTGCAGGTAAGTCCTGGAACCCTTAGGCATCTGCGTTAAAGCATTGAAAGCGTTGTAATAATCACCGGCACCGCAGGAGATAGCTATCGCCCCAAGGGTACCGAGCATAAGCTGAGTAGGATCGATCAGAAAGATGATGAAAGGTATGAAACCGAAAACGATATTCGGAAGAAGTGACATGAAGATGAAACCGGCCTTGGAGAAAGTACCAGGACCGACCACAAACAACATCCCCTTTCTCAGGTTCTCATACATATAGACATCGCCTTCAAAACACAAGGCATGCAGGAACTCGTGAGGTACCAGCAGTACGATCGAAAGGATACCGCCTATAATATCCAGCGGTTTTCCTGAAACTGCATAATATGTAGTTAAAGTGATTGCAGCAATAGCGATCGCCAATATATTCATGATCAAAGAAAGCTTGTTCATGTTCTCCGCTTCTTTAAAAGGAACGGCTCCCGGTTCATGGTCGTGCGTGATCAGACTTTCCGGATCGCCATTATATCTTCCCGCAAAATGAAATTCAGTCATACTGTTTATCTCCTCAGTTAAGCACTACCCCTATTATACCCATCTTTAGATCGGTATAATAATCATTGAAGTATTTTAGTTAAAACGGCGTTATACGCTGAAAGGAGTTTATGGTGAAAAAGCTTATTTCTATACTGATCATATTATTAATACTTACCGGCTGTAGTTCAGGTGAAAAGAAACCTGATACGAAGACAAACGATAAAATATCTTTTGAGGCATATGTTAAAGAAGGTGAGACCTTCACCTTTGAATTTGATCCTTCGGAAACGATCAGCTATGAAGAATTGAGAAACAATATTCAGAGTATCGAGATCTCACCGGAAAACTGGAGATCCTATTTCGATGTAAAAGAAGTCTACAGAGAACACTACGAATATGATGATGAAGGCAATCCTACTGCTACCTACATGAAAGGTAATGTTTATATGGTCGTGTTGCTTGATGATTATTATTATGTAGATAACTGGTCAAGGAACGGACTGGAATACGAGATCTTTGTGGATGGCTATGAGACAAGGGTCATGACCAATGAAGGCAAAACCTATGATCCGGTAACCGATGTATATAAAGAAAACAGAAATTATTCCGGCGCCGACCCAATGATCATCCTGTCTGATTTTGAGAATTCCTGGGATGAGCTCACCACAGAAAAGTACACCGGTGAACTCAACAGCTACGAGATGATCGATATTTCCAATTCCAACGGTCCGATCAAGCTGGTGAATTCTTCAGCGGTAAACTTCAAGAAATATAAAGACGGCATTTATTACCTGGTCGCCTATGATTCACCTGATGAATACTTCGTCATCTTCTTGAAGAGCGATGATAATAAGATCGACAGAGAAAAAGAATATGACGGTGCAGTATATCATACGGCGAACGACCGATACACAGGTTATACAAAAGTCTATCCGTGGGCAATGGTCATTGAATTGATGAAAGAAGTTAACGATTAAGTACTTAAAAAGCCAGTTGATGATCTGGCTTTTTAAATGATTATAATACTTCGATCTGTGGCTTGTTTTCTTTGAGCCAGTCTTTGATCTGTTTCACAAACTCCTTGGTTACACAGATCATGATCCCGGTCTTTGATTTGGGAACGAAACACAGACATTCATCAAACAGTCTTACAAACTCGATGTTGTTCCAGGTATTCTTAATGGTCTGAGTATCCTTCTTGCTTAATTCCACGCCTTCTTCATCCATCTCAAGCGTGCTCTCACCCGCATCATCCATCAGCGAATTCTTATACTTATTCAGCAGTCTGATATAAGCTAAACACAGGATGACTGCCAGGCCCAAGAAACAGATCGCCACATAGTCGATCGTCCTGAAGCCCCAGAAGACACACATCAGGATCAGTAAGGCAAGCACGATACTTCCGGCAATAAGCAGCGTTTTAAACTGCTTGAAGTAATCCTTCAGCTTGTAGTTATGGTTTTTGATCAGATAACGGTACTGACCGGAGATATTGACTATCTCTTTGTAGAAGGCTTCCGAGCCTTTTTCTTTAATTTCAATTTTCATCTTTGTACTCATAGTTAAATATCAGATTCCTTAATTCTGCCGCCTTGGAGATGTTGCCATCGATCTTCAGCTGGCCATTCACAAACAGTTTATCAAAACTTATCCTGCCCTGTGACATGTCATAGATATTATCCAGGGTCGCTGTCAGATAGACATCGGAATCTTTATAATTATACGGTTCCATTTCATAACCGTCTTTATTGATCTTGATATAGAATGTTCCTTCCCCCGGTCCTTCGATCCTGACCTGCACGATGATCTCATAATCATCATCCTGCTGCTTCAGGTATTCGCTGTTCTTAAGATCAAGAGAATCATAGACGAATTTCAGAACATCATAGGCATCGTTGAAGGTGACATTCGGATCAAAGCCGCTGCCGCTGATATCCGCATACATCTTCATATAAGCCTGAGCCGATTTCTTCCAGGAGAAGTCCTTTTTCATACAGCGCTCTCTGATCGTCTCAAAAGTCTCACGCTGCGCAAAGTAGACCTTGACTGCTTCTTCGATCGCCAGCATCAGCCCCTTGGCCGTATAGCCGACAAAAGAGAAACCATCACCGATCCCATCGAAATCGGAATAAGGACGTACGGAGTCTTTCAGACCGCCGGTCTCATGAACGATCGGGATCGTACCGTAGCGCATCGCCATCATCTGAGACAATCCACAAGGTTCAAAGGCGGAAGGCATCAGATAGAAGTCCGCGCCCGCAAAGACACGGGCCGCCATTTCTTCCGTGTAATCCGAAGAGAAACCCAGCTGTCCCGGATAACGCTCCTTACACCACTCGAAATAGTTGACATAGTTCTGTTCGCCCTGACCGAAGATGATCACCTGCATGCCTTTCTTCATCATATCCGGCAGGATATATCTGATCAGATCGATACCCTTCTGTTCGACAAGTCTGGCCACGACCACAAATAACGGCCAGTTCTTCATCTTCTTGAGACCAAAAGTCTCCTGCAGATATTCCTTGCAGGCATGCTTGCCTGAGAGGTCCTTGTAGGAGAAATTCTCGACGATCCTTTTGTCTTTGGTCGGATCATAGTGATCGGGATCGATACCGTTGAGGATACCATACATCTTTGATTCAACAAGGTCGCACACACCTTCAAGGCCCTTACCGAATTGCTTGGTATGAAGTTCTCTGGCATAAGTCGGCGAGACGGTCGAGACGGCATCTGCCATCAGCATTGCCCCTTTCATCAGGTTGACATCACTGCGGCCTTCAAACTCATAAGCCAGTGCTCCTTCATACCAGCCTTCATCCAGGCCAAAGGTATCATAAAGTTCGTTTCTGCCATACTGGCCCTGATAGGCAATATTATGGATCGTGAAGACGGTCTTGACGTTACGGTAGACAGGTCTCAAGACCTGATCATCTTTCAGATAGATGACACTGAGCGCCGTTTCCCAGTCATTACAATGAAGGACATCCGGAATATAATTCATCTTCTCCATCAGTTCAATGACCGCTTTGGAGAAGAAAGCGAAACGCAGTTTGTCATCATCATAGCCATAGAGTTTCTCACGGTCAAAGAAATCCTGGTTATCCACAAAATAGACCGGGACACCGGAAAGCTTCCCTTTTAACAGACCGCAATACAGTTTACGATAACCTAAGGTTACCTCATACTCACTGTCGAATTTTATCTCATCCGCGAAACGGTCTTTTACACAACGGTAATAAGGTGTGATGATCGCCACATCATTACCTGCCTTCTTCAATGCCGGCGGCAAAGAAAAAGCGACATCTGCCAGACCACCCGATTTTGAAAAAGGTGCACACTCACTTGTCACAAACAGAATTTTCATGATCCTTACCTCATTTGTTTCCTAATACAATAATAACTTTTTATCATGAACAATTTCTATTCTTTTATAATTAAATATGTAAGAATCTGGAGGTTCAAAATGAATAATACGCAAATCAAGGAAGTCGCCATCTACCGCGACGGTGCTTTAGTGAAAAGAGAAGGAAAAGTGTCTCTTGAAACCGGAAGCAGAAATGTCACTTTATGTGATCTGCCTTTCAATATCGATCCCTCGACGATCCGTCTGTCTTTACCTAAAGGCATCAAAGGATCCAATGTTCAGGTCAAAAAACTGACCAACGAAGAGAAAACGGAAAGAAACCGTGAACTGCAGAAACAGCTCGCGGAAATCGAGAATCAGTTTTCCATCCTGACTTCGCAGAAGGAATTATGGTGCACCAATGGTGATTTCACCGGCAATAAGAATCTCGACATCAGTCAGATGAGCGAATACATCGACAAGCTTCCTGAACGTCTTGAAAGACTATATCAGAAAGAAAGCGAACTCTTACTTAAAAAGGAAGAGCTCACCAAGAAGCTCGAGGAACAGAATAAGGCCAACAGCCGTAACTATGTGACAGCTGACATCTACACAACACAAGAAGGCGAATACCCGTTTGAACTGCGCTATCTGCAACGAAACGTTTCCTGGTATCCTTTCTATGAAGTTCATTCTTCTTCGGAAGAAGCCAGACTGTCCTTGCTGTTAAAAGCCAAGATCCGCCAGCAATCCGGTGAAGACTGGGAAAATTGTGAAGTCAAACTCTTCACTTCCAATCCAAGTGTTTCTCTGGATATCCCTGAACTGCCGGTTCAGAACATCACCTACCATGTGCCAAACCGCAATCTGTTCAAAGCAGCCGGCCGTGCTTCCAATGACATGGCCATGGGCATGAGAATGGCCGAAAGTATGGCTATGGTCGCTGATGAAGAAGTAGAACCTGTCGAAATGGAAGAAGTATCATTCGATACCGCCGAATATGTGCAAAGCGACACGATGAACGAATACGCCTTACCTGGTACCTACAACATCTCCAAAGACAACGAGACAACACTCAACGTCTCAGCCAAAGAAGTCGATTGTGAGTACCACGAGATCGCCGTACCGAAGAAAGATACCTGTGCCTATCTGGCAGCCGAGGTTAATTCTGATGATATCGCTGAACTTTCCGATACCGCAACTCTGATCTACCACGATGACACATATCTTGGTCAGGCTTGTCTCAATATCGATAAGACCAAAGATAAATATGATATCTCCTTAGGTCGTGATGAGAATGTCCATCTGGAGAAGAAGGAACTGCTGAACAAGACTTCAGACAACTTCATCAAGACGCAGAAGACGACCGAACACGACTACGAGATCACGATCAAGTCCAACAAAAACAAGGACGTCAGGATCAGAATGGCCGATCAGCTTCCGCTTTCTCATCAGAAAGACATTACGGTAACCGCTAAGGAACTATCCGGCGGCAAGCTTGATGAGAATACCAACAAGGTAACCTGGGAATTCGATCTGGCTCCAAAAGAGACTAAGACTTTCCGTCTGAGCTATTCTGTCAGCTGGCCGAAAGACAAGAATATCACTTACTGATAAAATAATCGTTGATGAAATATGTTGGCTTAGATCTGGGCTCTGTCACCTGCGGTGTCTCAAAATCAGACACCGGACGTCTGGCCCAGCCGGTCAGAACGATAAGATTCAGACCGGATGATTATGATGAAGCGATCGATAAGATCCTGGAATATCTGAAGGAAGAAAATCCCGATCTTATCGTCATGGGCTATCCCTTACTGGAAAACGACGATGAAGGTCCAAGGGCTGCTTTATCAAGAGAGGTCGCCGAGATCCTGGAACAGGAATCAGGAATAAAAACTGTTTTACAGGATGAAAGAAATACGACCAAGGATTCCGAAGCTTTTCTGATCGCGGCCAATGTCTCACGCAAAAAGCGTAAGAAGGTCATTGACCAGCAGGCGGCGGTAAGGATCTTGCAGTATTATCTGGATAAGAATACAGATGACTAAAAACACAAAGAAAAAACATTACAAGAAGATCGAACAGCTGAGGCTCTTTCTCTGCCTCGCTGTTCTTTTATATCACCTCAATATCCTGAAAGGTGGCTATCTGGCCGTTGCTTCTTTTCTGGTGCTAAGCGGTTACCTTTCCGTCATCTCTTTAAAAGACAAAGGACTCTCATTCAAAGACTATTATCTGAACAGATTCAAGAGGATCTATCTGCCCTTGCTGTTTACCGTGTTTTCCTGTCTCGGACTGATCAGTTTATTCAAGATCAACTATGTCAATCTTAAACCGGAAACGACCTCTGTCCTTCTTGCCTACAACAACTACTGGCAATTAAGCGCTGATGCGGACTATTTCGTGCGCAACATATCTTCGCCATTCATGCATCTGTGGTATATCGCCATCCTGATACAGTATGAGATCCTGTTTCCCTTTGTCTATCTTGGTTTAAAAGCCTGCGCCAAAAAAATCTCCAAGCTCGTACCGCTGATCATCCTCCTCTTATTGATCGCGGGAAGCTATTTCTGTTTCTATAAACTGATCATCGATAATGATCTGATGAAAGCCTACTATGGCAGTTTTGCGCGCTTTTTTGCTTATGGCCTGGGCGTGGCTTTAGGCTTCTATCATGAATCATTCGCGCCTTCCTGCATCAAAGCTGATCCCTTAAAAGATATCATCTTCTATGGCTATCTGCTTATCCTATTCATCAGCTTTATTTTCGTCGGATCAGACTCTCCTGTCATGGCCATAGTGATGTTGGGATCCTGTATCATCACAATGCGGATCATCAGCTATGGCTTTGGCGATCCATCAAAGCCAAAAACATGGGAGAGAACAGTCAATGGCTTTTCACGTTTCAGTTATGAATTATATCTTGTCCAGTATCCTGTCATCTTCCTTTTTGAAAGTTTAAGGATCCCGTATTTCCTGAAACTCATTCCGATCATTCTGCTGATCTTTTTCTATGCCTTCCTTATTTTCATGGCTTCAAGACTGAATAAGAAAACACTTAAAAACCCTCTTCAGATCATGATCATCATCCTGGTAATGGCTTTAAGCTTTGTCGGTGTTACCAGCTATATCAAAGCCGAAGATCACACCGCCGAAATGGAAGAACTGAAAAATAAGCTCGATGCGAATCAGAAACTGATCGAAGAAAAGAATAAAGAATATCTTGAATCGGTACAGGCTCAGCAGAATGAATGGGATCAGATCCTTTTAAGCAAGGAATCCGATGAAGCGACGATCGGGCAGATGTTGGAGAGGATGCCTCTTGTCGGTATCGGTGATTCCATCATGATCGACATCGGTGAACAGATGTATGAACGCTTCCCTAACGGCTACTTCGATGGCAAGGTCTCCCGTGATCTCTATACCGGTGAAGAGATCCTTGAATCGCTCAAAGACGAAGGTAAACTTTCCGATACGATCGTACTGTGTCTTGCGACCAACGGCGACTATATTACGGCATACAATGAAAAACTGATGGAGATCGTCGGTGATCGCCAGGTATTCTGGGTCAATGCGACCGTACCGGATGATCCTGAATTCAATAAGCGCTTTGAAGACTTTGCGCAGAACTATCCAAATCTGCACATCGTAGACTGGGCCAGTGCTTCTGAGGGACATCCGGAATATTTCTACTATGACAATATCCATGTCATGGAAGAAGGTTGCGACGTCCTGGCCGATCTGATCTATAACGATATCTATAATTTCTATCTCAACAAATTCAAGAACGAGAAAGACATTATCATCGCGCAGATCAGAGAAAACATCAACAGCCGTATCGCCTTCTATGGCAATGACGCTCTGATCTATTCCTACAATGATCTCTCACAGGCATTTGAAAAAGCAGCTTATTATACGGATCGCAATTACAGTTATGATTCGCTTTATAAAGAATTATCAGAGAAAACTGAAGCCGAAGCTTTGGAACACAAGATCGTTATGATCTTTGATTCATCCTTGGCCTTATCAAAGAATCAGTATAATAAACTGATCGATCTTCTGAAGGAACACGAACTCTACATCGTCTTACTTAACGATGAATATCAGTTTGACACAGACAATGTGAAAGTCATCGATATGTATTCTGAGATAGAAGAACACCCGGAATATCTTGCTTCCGATGGCGTACACCTTACCGATCAGGGCAATCAGAAACTTAAGGAAATGATCAGCGCCGTTTTAAGCTGATTCATATAAAAAACAATTTAAAATATACGTTAGATTTTTTAATAATGGTCTATAACGACTTGTGTGATAATAGAAACTGGGACGGAAAACGACTATGGAAAACAATATTGTCAATATAAACTGTAAAAGCTGCGGCGCACCGCTTGAGTTCGATATCATCAGACAGGACTACCATTGCGGACACTGTGGCAGTCGTTTGGAAATGTCGGAAGCCATCAAACAGAAAGAAGGCTTCAAGAAGATCCATGCGGATAAACTGCAGAATAAAGTCAAAGACTATAAACTCTTCTCGGCTTATTGTGACGGTTGCGGAGCGACCATCGTCTTTGAAGAAAACGAAGCCTTAACAAAATGTGCTTTCTGCGGCAAGAGCTTAGTCAGAAAAGACTACCTGGTCTCCAAGGATCTGCCGGAAGTCATCATTCCTTTTGCGATAACCGAAAAAGAAGCCAGACAGTGCCTTAAAGACTGGTGTGATAAGAATTCTTCTAAAACCGAAGCCAGAAAACTGTCCAAATGTATAGATGATCTCAAAGGCTTCTATCTGCCTTATGAACTCGTCTTCGGTCCGGTACATATGAGTGTTTCCCGTATGGATAAAGGTTCGACTTTTGACTGCGAAGGTTTCCTGAATAATCAGTTCGTCAACAGTTCCAAACAGTTAAACAACCTCCTTCTGGATGGCATGGAACCATATGATATCTCCAAGATGGATGAATTCGATTTCGGCTATGTCGCCGGCCAGAGAGTCAAGATCGCCGATATCACTGATCGCGATCTGGAAGTCAGGACTGCGATTGAAACCGCCGAAACGTACACGCCTTCGGTCAGAAAAACTCTGGAAACTAAGGCAGTTGATGTGAGTGCCAATGTGAGTTCGGCCTTCAAGATGCCGGCCTTATTACCGGTCTACTATATCTGCGATGGTGATCTTATGGCGGCTGTCAACGGACAGACCGGCAAGGTCTCTGTCAGGGCTCTAAAAGATTCCCACTATTATTTCTTGCCTTGGTGGTTAAAAGCCATCATTGCGACTTTAGTGTTTTCAGGAGTCTTCTTTGTCGCCTTAAGATTCTTCGGTGCCGACAACATGAGTGCCCTGTATATAACGGGGATATTGGCGCTGTTCTTTATCATCGTGCTGCTTTGTTACTACTCGGATAGCTTTAAAAATGATTTCCGGGTCGTCTCCGGCAGAAAGATCTATACCTCCGGTGACAATAACTTCACCAGAGAAAACGGTGAACTCGTCCTCAGTGAAAAACTCAGAAAAGACAAAGTCAAAGACCCGGTCTTCTTTGCGGAAGTTGATGGAGAATATCAGCCTGTCATCTTAAGATTTACGACTCCGCTTCGCGTCCTTCGCATGGTACTGATCTGTGCTGTCGTGCTGTTCTTGCCGGTGATATTTGCTTTATTAATTAACGGTTTTGATTTTGAGAAACTGAATCTCGGTGGTTCTGCCGTCTGGTTCTGCATAGCAGTCCCGGTCGTTCCGATCTATCTTCTGAAGTTTGGTATCGATGAACTGTATGAGAGACCTTGGATATACACGATCAGGGATGGCAAGATGAAACGCTGCAAACCAAAGAATAAGCTCAGCAAGCAGGAAATTAAAGATATCCTGAAGTTCATCTTCTTACCTCCTTCATCAATAGTCATCCTTATCTGCCTGCTGGTATTCTTTGTCATGGTCTACCTTACTGCTTTCGGATTTGAATAATATCTGATCTGAAGCATCTATATAGTAAAATGCGTATAACGGGAATTTTTGACCGCCGAGTCAGGGAATTTTTGACCGGCTATACGGGGTTTTTTGACCGACAGTATTGGAAATTTTGACCGCCTCTTTCTACAGACTCTTCACAACGCCTTCACTGGCGTTTTTTTATTATCATAGGTCTGTAGAAAGGAGGTGAAATCAAGATGGAAAAGAAAACTGTATCGGTAAAACAGAGATTCGCGATGATTGCCAGAAGCCATCTGATATATCATCAGTCACAGAATGATATCGTAGCTCTTTACTCCGGCACATATAAAGGCTTCTCCAAAGGAAGCGTCAATACGATCGTCAATCTGATCGACGACAACGGTTACAAAAAACCGGAAGAGATCGAGAAGCTGGATGAAGGTTTTCTGGAAGATCTGTTAAGGCCAAAGCTTAATAACGGCAGGAACACAAAAGACCTTCCGGACTTTCAGACAGTTCATGACTGTCTCAAATCAGATCGAAGAGCCACTTTATTCTTCTACTGGCGTAAAAGATACTGTCCCTTTCAGGAAGAACCTTATTCATATCAGAGGTTCTGTGATCTATATCGGCGCTGGTGCAATGAAAACAAGAAAGCTCCGGTTATGGCCTTCTATAACGAACCGCCAGGACAGAATTGGTACATAGACTGGATGGGCGATTCTCTGACGTTTGATTTTGACGATGAGGGAAGAACAGAAGTGTTCTTTTTCTGTACGACACTTGGCATATCCGGTTATCCGTATATGGAAGGTTTCATCGATGAGAAGATTGACAGCTTTATCTCAGGACACATCCGCGCTCTGGAGTATTACGGCGGGATTCCAAAATATGCGATTCCGGACAACACAAAGTGTGCTGTCATCAGGAATTATGAGAAGGAAGTCACACTTAACCGCGTATATGAGGATATGCAGGAATTCTACGGATATGTCGTTCTGGCCGCAAGAGTTCTG
>JAFRJA010000131.1 GCA_017432545.1 Erysipelotrichaceae bacterium | reverse complement strand
CCTCATAGGTCTTTAAGATCCAGTCGTAATGCTTCCATACGATATCCTTGATCCTTGGCTTATCCGGATCATAAAAGGACCTATTGGCTTCATAGTTGATCTTTTTGAATTCATCAGATCCGTTATGGAATCTCATATCGATCATCATAATCATTATAAAAGAAAACACAGGATATACCGATACCCTGTGTCAGAAGCAGAGAGTGACAAGTTCAGTCAACGTGAGCGAATGCGAACTTTTTTATCTGTTACTATTACTGTTTCTGGAAAAACAGTCATAATCTGTCAGGATATAGTCGTTTGCCAGGATCATTCCTTTTTCAGATAACTCTATTTTCAATTTTTCTATCGTATCATCGTCTTCCTTGTCAGTATTTGCACAAATGTAATGAGGATGATTGTGCACAGATACTACATATCTGCATTCAGGATATTTTTCATATAAGCTGTTTTTTATATTATTGAAAACTTCTTTGCTTATATACATTTCGTTGCATGTTCCCTGCAGACATCCGAGATATTTTCTGTTATCGTCGAACGCGAACAGTTTGAATATTTCATAATCGATTCCGGTCATGTCCTGACAGAATTCTCGTACATCAAAATTCAGACAGTCACAGGAACTGTGATTGCTCATGTTTGCCGGATCGTATTGTGCTTCCATCAGGCTTATATTCTTTTCCGGAACAGTTATTTTACTTACGCGATCTGCAATCTCATCATCGGTATAGTTGTTTTCACCTAACAGTCTGTAAGTTTCAAGGATTTCCTTTTCAATTGTTTTTAAATAACCAAGTATATATTCGGTGTCTTTATTAAGATATTTTTGTTTTTGGATTTTTGCTATTTTTTTTATTTTGCAGTCAGATGCCACACCATTATCTCCTTTTAATTTTTATAGGTCCTTTTTTTCTCGCGTTCAAGTGTATTGGGAAAGGCATAAGGTTTTCAATAAACTATCATCGCTTATACCATAACATGATATGCTCTTATTGTCAAGTAAATTTTTCCACCATTCTAACATTAAGGGTGCCTGTTGCGGCACCTATTTCACATATTGGTTGTTCTGTGTCAGTCGTTTGTATTCGCTTGTGATATACACACGATTCCGTTGTGAATGGTTGTACACACGCTCGATATAGTCCACAGCGAGATTCGTTCGTCTTACCGGAATCATCAGTTGAGATCCGTATTTTTCAATCTGCCCAGCCATCCGATTCACATCGATCAGATCGTGCATTATGAGGACTGACAGGACCTTTGTGTACGCCGTTTGTGTCATATCGGTCTCTTTGAGAATGCGTTTGATCTCTTTCATCTGTTCCAGTGCATATATTACCTTGGCCTGCTTTTCTTCAGAAAATCGTACATACCCTTTTTTAAAATTGTCGTTGGTTGTGATATCAGCTACATACAGCACTTCCGACCAATTGAATTCAGGAAACCTGTCGATGACGTTTTTCAGCCTCTTGTAGCTTACATTGCCTTCCTTGGCATGAGCGTTGATATAGTCATATGCATTCCACTTTTTGGTGAGACTGTTTTGTGTCGCGGTATCGTAGATGCTTCGTGGTGGTACAACGATGAACTTAATTGGTGTATAAGAAGCTTTGGCAGCCTCGACTCTATGTTGGCCTTCCTCTACAAGAAAATCGTTATTTGCTGTTAGAGAAATTTCGATCGGACCGCCAAACCATCCCTTTTCCCTCATTGAATCTGCGATCTCGAGAATATGTTTCTGATCTATACCTCTATTGCCAGCTTTGAATTTGAATTTCCGGTAATCTGTAGAACTGTAGATTACATTCGGTTTATAATTTTTCACATTGTTTTCCATTTGAATTTTGTTTTTTTTCACTCCTTAAACTTTTTGATCAGCTCCGTATAAGTTTCGGCCTTGGCAAGTAACTCCTTCTTCCTGGCGTTTTCTTTCTTCTTTCTCTCATTGAAAGTATTGGCTTCTTCTTTAAGGCGAGTAATTTCATCTGCGATATAGGAAACGGGAATGCAGCACTGATTGTCGTTTTTTCTTGTTTCATCATCATAATTCGCGATGCTTACGCATATTGAGTACAATATGAAAGCCGTTAAAATAAGACCTGCGACAGCAATGATACCCGCCGACAGGTTGTTTTTAAAGAGGCGACAGGCAAACAGCAGACCATATGCGAAAGTAACGCATATTGCGCAGGCGTATACGCCGATAACGACATAAGCTCTTACAAAGTCGTTAAGATCAAACCTGAATTTTCTGCTGCGCATTCTTATTCGCCTTCAGCCTTTCTGCCCAAAGCGTCGGCAGAAGCCTGCGCCTGTTTCAGCAGGGCTTCAAGCTTTTCCTGTTCACGCAGTGCCTTGGCGTACTGATCGATCTGAGTCTGCACCTCTGCAATCTTTTCGTCCCAGTCAGCCTTTGTCTGGGCGCGTTTTTCATCAAGTGTCTTAAGTGCTGCATCTCTTTTTTCTTCGAGAGACTTTCTGCTTTTCTCCAGTCCCTCGACCTTTGATTTCAACTGTTTGATATTCATGCTTTTTTTATTCCTCCTTCAGTAATCTTGCCTGAGTGCCGAAATAGCCCATGACAACCAGGTCTTTGATAAGCTTGAAATCTTCTTCTGTTTCAACGTTCTTTCCATTTATTCTGGCAATGAACTGGCCCTTGTTGTTGAAGACATCGCCTGATCTCCCGTCAGCCAGAACGAACTGGAAAGTCCTTTTGTGTTCCTTGCGGAATCCGTTCATTGTAACCGTACCTACACCCTTGACATCAAGCAGCAGGGTAGGGTCGGGGATTCTGTAATATCTGTGATACATGTTGGAAACGCGCTTCTTGAATTTTTCGTCGGAAGCATACATCTCCCTGTTTTTCATCAGATCTCTTTTTGTGATCTGCACTAATTCTCCTCCTCCTTCCTTGATTCGTAATAATCGATGAGAGCGCCGACTTCATCCTTGCATGCTGAACATCTGAAGGCTTCGTTTTTGTCCGTGATGCATTCTTCATAAAGTTCCAGCATCCCCCAGAGAGCCTTTGCTTCCTTCAGAACGTCCTTATAGACTATGGTCTTTTCTTCAGTGGTCTTGCCGGCCGATTTAGATGCCTTAACCTCATTTGAATCGACTGGAAGCTCGGCAGTTCCTTCAGGAAGTTTTTCCTCTTTCGGCAGCAGCTTGTTGATGACTTTTTTGATCGTCTTGTTGGAATAGTCGACGGTTGTCAAAAACCTGATATATGAGCACCTTGCCCTGAAATTATTGGTGATGAAGGTATCAGGGTCTTCAATGTATTTTGGATTCTTTTTATTGCGCTCGATGAACTGCTTTCTGAAATACTTGCAGTAATTCTCGCGCCTGCCCGCATCCATCGATGCCCAGGTCTGATTGGCCTTGATGATCTCGTTTTCAACATCCTCATTGAGTTTTCTGGAAATATTCAGGCTTGTAAGAAGCTCCTGTTCCTCGAACTCATCCTTCGGTTTTTCCATGATGACCACATCGACAGGATAATCGTCCCTGCAACCCAGCATTCTGAGTGCGCGGCATCTTCTGTGGCCGCCCAGCAGGACATACTCCTTCGGAGCACTCTTATAGACAACCGGCGGCTGCATCAGCCCGTTGGCGGCAATGTTGTCGGCCATGATCCTGATATCGTCTTCGTTCATAGATCTCAGATTCAAAGCGTTCTCATTGATCTGTCCTAAAAATACTTTTGATTTTGATAAGATTTTTGCCATTTGTTCTTTTTCTCCTCCTGATATTGGCTTGTGCGAAATCTAAACCTTTTGATTCTGCAACGACTTATAATAGTCGTAAAACTCAATAAACATCTGCTGCTCCTGGTATCTTCTGCATGCCATCACCTCGATTTCACCGTCGCAGATCGATGACCATTCAGTCCCGTCTTTTTCTTCATAGCGGTGCAGTATGTAGGGTTCCGGCAATCCGGATTCGACCAGTCTCTCATTCACTCTCATTTTCCAGTGCTTCCCATGCCTCCTTTACGTCCCTTGTTCACAGGCTCATCATCTTCAGTGATGCCATATTGCAGGAAGATACCCTGCATATACCGTTCGCCTGTTCTGATAGAAATATCGTCTTCGGAATCATTGACCAGCTTACATCCGATTGGGTACGTATAATCACTGTCGATTATCCCCGTGGTGTTCGCGATTCTGATTCCCTTCATCCCTAGGGACGATCTTGGAAACAGCATCAGCACCCAGCCATCCACAATATTCACGCATACACCGGTGTTAAACTGTACACTGCTTCCTGCAGGTATAACGATATCGTGTGGCGCGTAGAAATCGTACCCTGCTGAACCAGGTGTAGACCTTCGAGGCAGTTCGACATCAATGCTTCTGTAAAATTTTCCGACTTTGTCCATTACGTTTCCTCCTTTTCTTTTCGATGTTTTCTTTTTCTATCAATCGTTTTCTTTTTATTTTTCTGAAAACCCGCTCCGTTATATCTCCATGACTCAGGGATCCACTGATCCCTCACTGATTTACTTTTTGATTTCATCATCCAGAATCTTCTCTATCTCGGCTTCACTAAGTTCGGCTTTCGGCATTGTGATACCCAATTTTTCGTTGATCATCGACACAAAGTCCACAGTTTCACCTCTACCACCGTCTACTACCGCATTGATCGAAGATGACTTTTCCGTAAGCATACCCATGAAGCTCTCATCCAGCATTGAACCGATAGCAGAAACATAGTAGATCAGACAATGTTCTTTCTGACCTGCACGGCAGATCCTGTCTTCAGCCTGAACCATGTTTCCGACGGTGAATTCGTAGTCGTTGACTATGGCGATATGGGCCTTGGTAAGTGTGATACCGACGCCCCCGGCAATGATGTTCATTACCAGGACAGGACATTCACCGCTCTGGAACCTGTCGATGGATTCCTGTCTCTGAGCGTCGCTCATGCCGCCGATGATCTTTACACACTTGCTTTTAAACTTTTCCTCGACTGCTTTGACTACGGACCTGAAGCAGGTGATGACAACCACGCTTTCTTCAGACTTCACGAAGTCTTTAGCCAGATCGAGAGTTGTCGGAATCTTTTCCTTAGCCAGGGCAACTCTTGCTTTCTGCAGTTCGCCCAGGGATTCGGAATATCTCTGTTTACCTGTAAGGGCAGGGTCCTTGCTGATCTCACGGTATCTTTTCATTGCTTCCTCATATTCACTGAGGTTCACTTCGGCGTCGATGATGATCCTCTGCTTCGTCAGATCAGGGAGCACTTCGCTCCTGAGATGTCTGACCATCCAGGGAGCGATCCTTTCGTGCAGTTCCCTGTCATGAGAATTCTTGGTATCCTCGCGTCCCTTGGCATAGCAGCCCCCGCAGTATCTGTTGGCGTATTCGTCATAGGAACCTTTCTTTGCGGCGATAGGATGTTTCAGAAGCTTCAGGATATTGTACAGATTCTTGTTTCTGTTGGTCTTCGGCGTACCGGTGATAGGGTAGACATATTCGATCGAGCTGCCGAGTTCAAGCGCGGCCTTGGCCCGCTTGGAGGCGGCATTGCCCCTGGTCGTTGCCTGAATGAAATGTGCTTCATCAAAAAACACTACGTGGAATCCTTCACTGACCAAGGAGGACAGGTGTTTTTCAAGACTTGGATAACCGATTATTGTCCAGTCTTTTCCTGCGTGATATTTATCTTTTGAATATAAGATGTCTATATCAGCATCTTTATTGACATTGTTTATTTCTTTGCGCCAGTTGAATCTGAGTGAAGCAGGGCAGACGACAAGTTTTTTGCCTGGTATCGATTCGCCCGTCACGACAGCCTCGAAAGTCTTTCCGTTGCCCATCTCATTGGCATTTAAGAAGCGCTTGTATTTAAGCATGGTCTTTATATCCTCGATCTGAAAATCGTAGGGAGTAAAAGGCAGATCGCAACCTGAAAGATCCATCATTTCATACTCTCCCGGCTCAAGTGCAGCTTTATCTTCTGCGCTGAGGATCTCACTGAGATTCTCCCTGCGGTATCTGTCGTTGGCCTGTTCCTGCAGCTGTGCAAGCCATGCACTGCATATATCTTTCAGGTCTTCAGGAACATCAACGGTATAGTTGTCAGCTGCATACTGAAGCCTGCCGATGTCATATCCTTCGCGTTCAAATAACGGGATAAGATCGTACAGAATACATTTGTGGACACGGAACAGATACCGGTTGGACGGATCTTTAGAATTATTGTCATAGACCCAGCGGCCAAGCTCTGAAGGCATGTTTTCAGTGATTGCCTTGATCGATCTGTCATAGTTCCATTTCAGATAGAGATAATCATCACCTGTTGATACCATATAGGTCTCAAGAACTTTAAGTACTGTTTTTCTTTTTGCGCCGGCACTTTCAAGAGCCTTGTCGACTTTAGTGATGTCATACCCGTTATCGACAAAAACGTCCAGAAGTTCCGGAAGGATACTGTAGCTGATCCAGCATTTGTATGATTTGTATGGACCGCCGTTATCGGCAACTTCCCAGAAATAGTCCTCGTTTTTGACAAGATCCTTTTTCATGAAGTTCCTGATTGCATTGGAAAAAGGCCACGCAAGACATATTCTTGTGGAATTGCTGTCGAGTACATGTACAATTAGTTTTCTTTCAGCCATCTTTCTCCTTTTGATCTGGGCGGATTACCTTTTAATGTTTTTCTATATAGTACACCTTTGGTGCCATGTTATCTTATGGCACCATCTTATCGCGCTTTGTGGGATATGTCAAGAGGAAATTTCCATTTTTCTGTTTTTTTGTATATATGAAATCAAAAATCTGGGCACCTGGGTGCCCAAAACAATTTTGTTTCAAAAAAAGCTTGCATTCCTGAAACAATGTGGTACCATGGTATTGTAAGTTGATCGGAATTGCTGAACGATATACTCTACATGATCTAGACTAAGAAAGCAATTACTTAGGTATATAGATATAAAAAGTAGCTCGTGTTTTAGGCCCTCAGCAAGCCGCGATCAAACACTAGCTACTTTTTCTTTTAGACCACGAACTTTCTAAAGTTAAAGATAGATAAGGGAGGACAGGTTCTTTTCGTATACCCTGAGTTTTCCCGACAGTAAGCCGTAGGCACGTATGTCTAACGATACAGTTACAGCAAAACAAAAGGAGGCAGGCATGAATCAGCAGCGGGAAGCAACAAGGACCAAGATATTCATCCGGGTAGACTACCTTTCTGCATACAAAGCAGGCAGATTTAAAATGCCCGGGGATCCTGTCTGCAGCACTGTACCGTTCCGTGGATATTTCAGAAAACTCTTTGGTACGTACAAAAAGAAATTCATGCTCATGGAAATCTCCGTTCCGAAAACACTAAAACAGGAGGACAGGGAAGGCTTTGCCGCTAAAATAGCTGAAACAGCCGGTTTTGCTGAACTGCCGTATAAAGCCACGTACTTTGAAAAAGGGGACTGCCATTCTTTTTACTTTCTGCTGTGTGAATACATTTACTATCCCGAAGCGATAGAAGCGCATTATAAGACCGTTCATATCGACGCTCAGGGGCATTACTGTTCGGCAGATGTTGAAGGAGCCGTGCCTCTTGAAATCAAACAGAAGACAAACATCTCGAAAAAACACGAGATCTTTAAGGCTGACAGATCCGCCTTCATTGTCCAGATGAAAACACTCAAGGAAAAGATCGGCGAGCTCATCAGACAGTTCAGCGGATCATACGAAAAGGGGATATTCATCAACAAATTCAGATACAAGGAATTGCCGTATTTTCAGACGGGCAAGGCGCATGTGCTCAACGATGTGCTTGAACAGTGTGATAACTGGCTCAACGATCTGGATTTTATGACGCCTTATGCGCGATCAGAAGAAAAAAGTCGGCTTTTTCTGACTGCTGTAAACAGAATGAACCAGATTGTGAAAAAGCGAAAATGGAAAATGTCCAGAAATCATACGATAAACCTTTTCAGTAGGGCTGAAACAAAAAATTCTTTCCTGCACAGGTGCGGAAATCTGATCGGAGATCTGAGATCTGAACTTCTTGCTTGCAGCTGAAACCCTTTGGGCACCCAGGTGCCCAAAAAAAAGAGATACGGAAAGTGTATAATTAAGACAAGGCCCCATAGTCTAATGGATCAAACAACCCCCTCCTAAGGGGTAGTTGCAGGTTCAATTCCTGCTGGGGCCGCCAGAAGATCTGTCAAAGTGGAAATTTTTACTTGACAATATTGTCATATTGTGATAATGTATATTTAGAAATATAACAGGAACCGGAGATCTGACAGGCGGAGTCTGCCTTCAGAGTTCCGGTTCTTTGAAAAATATCCCTTCGGGGATCATACTCTGTTCCAGGTCCATCGCCCTTGGGATATGAATTAAACCAAATTGAAAGGAGAAAAGCATGAAATACTTACAGATCTATAAAGAAAACAGCCTCCTCAAAGAGGTCGAACTCGGAAACACTGTATTTCCAAACGAAACTGTTGAAATCGAATACCACAAAAGATTCTGTGCAAAAGCTGAAACTTTAAAAAAGTGGGATGAGGAAGGAAAAATTATCTGGGATCATCTGAGAGAAGATTACGAAATATCTAAAGAGGTTCCTGGGGGAATTTATGCATTTGAAATAGCTTGCATAGATGAAGAAATGAAATACAAAATAAAAACACCGGAAAAATAATTCCGGTGTTTTTTTAGGCATGGATGTCTATCCAAAGATACCCTCCAGAAATCATGGATTTCATATATGGATATCCTTTCCATATGAATACATACTTATCAGGTATGTAGTCATGCGGCATGGCCAGAAAATGTTTCTCGTGAAAAAACAATTCCTTAGCCATGGATAAGGCGCCTTCGTGTCCGTTGATGAACACGAAATCTCTAGTCTTATAAGCGCCGGATTCACCTATGACGCCATCAAGGTCTAGTCTGACCTTTCCGGCATCCCAGTATTTTTTTAACTGGTTCCAAGCCTTTGAGTCTTTTTTGACTCGATATACTTTGTTTGTCATATGCCTTTTCCTCCTCCTCTAGACACGTGCCAGCCCAAAGAAAGGGAAAAGGCACCATTGTACTCTTCTTACATGAAGAGTCGAAACTGTCAGGTCATGACTCCTGATGTTTCAATTTCCAAGACAGTGCCTGGCGAAAGATATGCCTTTCTGACGTTTAAGATGCGCTGCATCGATGGTAAGACGGGATCTGCATACCGATCCTGAATATCTGATAGTGCTGTATTTCTCATGCCTGCACCAGAAGGCACCTTCTTAACGAGCAGGATCTACGCGTTAAGAAAAAATATCCTGCCCGTTTTCGTGGAAAATAACTGAAAAACAGTTTTTCTTTCCCAGAGTAATATCGGTAAGTCCTAAAGACTTTCTAATATTTTGACGAACAAGATATTTAAGTAAGATCATTATAGCATAATATGGAGCCACATTTTCAGAGCTTAATTTCCTGCATAAAATAATAATTTTACGCGGTTTTTATGTTTTCCATGCTATTATATATATATAAGGATACAGAAAGTATCTATGTCCAAAGAATACCAGAACACGCTTCAAAGCCAGATCAATTATAAAGCGGATCAGGTAGCTAAAGAGCTCCCCGAATTCTGCCGAAGTTTTTTTGATCATATGAAAACGATCGACCGTTCCGCAAGAACGAGGCTTCAGTATGCCTATGACCTGAAGCGTTTTTTTTCATTTGTCCAGAGACAGACAGGATTCAAAGACACAGATATATACCGTTTCACAAACGCTGCAGACGTACTGGATAAAATGACCTACGAGGACATTCAGGAGTATCTCAATACGCTGAACGAAAGCACGGATGAGACAGAATCCGGAAGCAGAACACTCTCGCCTTCGTTTAAGGCCCGAAACATCTCCACTCTGCGTTCTTTCTACAAGTTCTGTTATAAACACCGGCTGATCGAAAAAGACATGGCAAACCTCATGGAAATGCCCCGTATAAGAAACAGCGAAAAGTTTGCCCTTGATTCCGTTCAGATACAGCGGCTGCTCAAAGCTGCAGAAGAATTCGGCAAAGGCAACGCCCTGAGGGACAGGTGCATTATCACCCTGCTCTTCTCTACTGGCATCCGGATCTCCGAACTGGTGGGGATCGATCTTGAGGACATCGACTACTATAATGCAAGCATCGTCATTACCAGGAAAGGCGGAGATCAGGATCTCGTCTTCTTTCCTGAAAATGTTGAAGTGCTTCTGAATGAATATGCCGGGGAAAGAAAAAAGCTTATACCTGCCGACGGGTCAGGTGCCCTTTTCCTGTCAAACAAAAAGAAAAGGATCTCCGTAAGGGCGATCCAGGAAATGATCTCAAAATATGCCGGTCTGGCAGGTCTTTCCAACATGCATGTTACGCCCCATACCGCCAGAAGATCTTTCGGAACTTTTCTGTATGAAGAAAGCGGAGACATCGACATGGTGGCTGATGCCCTGAATCACAAATCGATACAGACCACCAGGCGTTACATTAAATCCAGGGAAGGAAATAAAAGAAAAGCCCAGAAACTGGCATCCGGGCTTTTCAAATAATTCCTTTCAGCAATTCCAGTTCAGCTGTTCACAGTTGTCCTTTGGAATTTCAATCATTTTCTCATTGACCAAAAGCAGCGACGGATATTTATTTACGTATTCGGCAAGATCGCCGTCGGTAAGATGGCTGTAATAGTTGCCGTGAGAATATTCGTATATTTCGTTCATGAACCTGATGTATTTTGGAAATTTTCCCTTTTTAATCATCCTCAGCAGATCCTGAAACGTGATTCGATTCATTGAAAAACAACTCCTTTCCGGGCAGGGAAGTATAATGGCGCGAGCCTTTTTAGATCTGGTTTTTATTTTTTTGTGCTTTCTTTTCAAGAACGGCCTCCTCATAGACATCCTTATGTTCGTTGATAACCGACAGCAGTCCGTTCCAGGCCTTTGTTTTCTCCAGATACGGCATGTCAAGCCATTGGTCGATAAGTTCCCTGGCCTGCTTTTTACTTATTTTTGCTGACGTCATCTTGATCTCCTTGTTGGCAGATAATAGTGATCGCTCCAGATTTCTTTTTGTCTTCTTATTTCATCTCGCTTTTTTGTATTTTCATCGCTCCATTCAATATACAGCTTACAATCGGCGTGGCATCCCACTGCCCTGTCTGTACAGCCTTTACAGGGAGCGACTTTTACGTAGTTTTTTTGCAACATTAATAAATCCTCTTTCAATAGTTGAGGCAGTCTGATTTAAACAGACTGCCTCGTTTTCTGGGGGGAAAAACAAACCTTTAAGCAATTTCGATTTTTTTTGCGACCAATCCCCTGTCGCCGGTTTCCGCTTCAAATCTGACTTCGGTTGCTTCCTTTACGTTCTTGTAGCCGTCCATCTGAAGCTCACTGTAATGGAAGAAGTAATCCTTCTTGTCATCACCGGTGATGAAGCCGTAACCTTTTACGGGGTTGAATCTTTTGACTTTTCCTAACATCTTATTTCCTCCTATTTTCATGTTGGTTATCTGGTACCATATTATCACATCACCTCAATTTTGGCAAGTCAGATTTTCCATTTTCAGCAAATTGTTGTATAATAAACGCGAAAACAGGAGGCATGTATAATGTTTTGGATTATTTCGGGAATATTTCGCATATTTATTGATATAGCTCTGCTGGGAGCAGCGCTTGTTGCCGTACTGCTTGTTCTGTTCTATATCAGCAAGAAAGCAACGGCACCTGCCGTAAAAAAGCAGGAAGAGAAAAAAAGAGAAGAAAACGGAAGGCTTGAACAGGAGCGGCTTCTCAGACGGAAAGAATTGGAAAACGAACAGAATTACCGCAAGATGATGCGCGATACTGATAACGCGAACCGCAGACTTCTGAGAGATACCGAAAATGAGAAAAGAGAGCTTCTGAAACATAATAAGGCGCTCAATGAAGAACAGCTGAAAAACGAGAAGGAATACGACAGGCTTTTTGCCAGAGAGGAAGCAGATATCAGAAAAGCCTTTGATATTGTAAATACCCGTATTCAGAAAGACGAATCCGGCAGATTCATCGGGAACAGTTTTATCATTAACAGGCTGGTTGCTGACAGGATCAGCGCTTTGCTGAAGACTGACGTCCTTTCCGGTATTCCGGAATCGATCAGCAAGGAGATCTGGATGAGCAACGCGGAATACATCGCCGGCTATACCGCTGACGACAGCACGTTTGTGAATGTCAGAACCGATTCGCCTCGGAAAGACATTCCGGGCAATCTTGCGGTCAGAATGGAAAATGGAAGCATATCCAAGGATGATTTATGGGCCACGCAGGTGAGACTTCTGGCCTTAAAGAACTTTATCGACAACCTGCAGGCAGGAAGACAGTTTATTGAACAAAGCGATGCCAAAGACTATAACAGTCTTCTGGAATATATAAAAGAGTCGGGAATATACAGAAAAGAAGAAAGAAAACTCGTCTGCGACGAGGGGTTTGTGAACGGAATCGTTTCTGCCACAAAATACAACATACACGCCTTTGATTTTGACTCGTTCCAGAACTGGGTGAATGAGGTTTATGGGAAATACAAGAATCTGGAAAACCAGTTTAAAGAGATCCTCTATGAATATAAGAACGGTATCGCCGGAAAAGGCGGAGAAGACATCGTCAACAGGTTTATCGAAGGTGACGGTCACGACTGTCTGTTCAATATCAATATCCCGAAAGACGAAAACCATCCTTCTGCAGAGGTCGACGCCATCTGGTTCAGACCGGAAGGAATATTTGTGATCGAGACCAAGAACATGAACGGAACCCTGGAGATCGACGAGGACATGAATGTCACCGGCAGAACAGCCGGCGGGATCACAATGTTTGAAGACAAGGACGATCCGATCGTTCAGTGTGAAAGGCATTGCGACAGGATAAAGGGTCTGTTCATAAAGGAAGGCCGGCAGGATCTTGCCGATGCCGTGAAAGGAATCGTCGTCAGCATCAATCCAAAACTGAATATTAACAACAGATCCGCCTACCCTGTTCTGGCGGCATCATTCTTGCAGAGTTACGTATCATCACAGCCTCAAATCGAAGGCATAGAGGCAGCAGCGGGAAAAGGAATGATCGAAAAGTATGCATCAATGGAAAAGAAGTTCAGATTCCATGTTCTTTCGATCGATGAAAACCCGTTTATTACTCTTAACAAAGAGATGGATAAAGTACTTTCCGCCATGTCGATGGATACTTATCTTTATGAAAAACCTGTCCTGCTCGAAAAACGGATCGGTCTGAGCTTCGGCGATCTTCATATGTCAATCATCGGAGATAAAAATTCCGGAAGGATCGTAACCTCATTCAATAGCGATACAGACTACCACGATCCCGGATATCAGGAAGAGATACAGAAACTAAGAAATAAATACAATGAGATCCAGGACCACACCGAAGAAGAGAAAAAAGAACAGGAAGAGCAGGAACTACACATCATGAGAAAATACATGAATCTGCACTACGGTGACGACTGGTATCAGATCACCGTCAATGATCCTGATATTATTTATAACTGCTGATACTCCCCATGGCTAAAGCCAGGGGATTCTTGTTTTAACCGTCATTGCTAATAATATATTCTGAAAACAACCGTCTTAATGTTGACGGTTGTTTTCTTTACTGTTTCAGATATCAAAATTTTTGACGGCTGGATTTCGTTGAAACAATATTATTCGAACCGATCAAGGTCGATCCAAAATACAGGTCTGGTTTCATATTCATCCTTACAGTCATATGTTCCTATGAATCCCCCGTCTGTCTGTGTTTTAACTGCATATCCTCTGTTTTTGTTGCCACCCGTACTGTTTACGAACGTACTGCGGGTCCATATATAGACATTCTGGGAATCATCCGTATTGGTAAACATTTTATCTATTTTGTTTCTTACATCATTTTCACAATAATCCAATATATCATTTATGTCCGCTGCATCAGTTTTGGTTTCTTTCTCATTCAAAACATCCTCATCCTGAACGCTTTGCCCTTCTTCGGCATTTCCTTGAGGCTGGTTTTCCTCGATTTCTTCGTCGAAGACGAATTCGCTGTTGCCTTCATCCTGATATATCTCGGAATCGCCGTTTTCCAAAACCTCTCCGGATTCATCCTCGGTCATCTGCTCAACTTCGATCGTTTCAGGATCATTGGTTTCCGGACTATCTTCGGCCCTTATAGTCATGCATCCTGTCAGGAGTAAAAGCACCAGAAAAGAAGAAATGATTTTTTTAATTGTACTATTCATATTAAAGCTCTCCTTTCACATTCAAAACATGTCAGAATGTGTCTGGGAGAGCTCTGATGGTTAAATATTAACCCCCCCCCCGCTTTGTCAAGCTGATGACATTTTAAGCTTCTGGAATGATCTTGGGCACCCAGGTGCCCAAGAATTTTTCCTAAAAAATATTGACAACAATTTGGTGCCATAGTATTGTAATAGTACACCCATTGTTAAGATGACATTTGCCTGATTGACAATGGTACGGAAATTGTTCTTTGAATTCTTATGATTTAGAACCCGGTGTAAAGACATCGTGTGAGATGTTCCGGGGCACATCGGACAGTTGGAGATGACGGGTATGACGGATACGTTATATCCCCTACTTTCTTCTGACTGGTAACAGCCGGAGACGAGGCAAAGGCATGCCAAGCGTAAAAACACTAAGATGTGGCACTAATATGATCGGTCGTGAATGCACACAGCAACGGTAATCGCAATAGACGCCCTGTGGGAATAAGCCGGGAGAGTCCTGATCCCGCAAATCAGGAAAACCCAGGTATGCGAAACAAGGTTACGGTCGTGAAGCCGGGAAACCGGTGTATAACGTTGCGCGCGTGGTATGAGGCTCAAAGACCATAAATGGCATAAATATTTCTAGTGATACAGAACAAACACTACTAATTCGTTTAAGGATCTCCGTATCACGGGTCTCATTGCAGGTATCAGCCCTGTACGATCTTAGGAATCAGTCCTTCGAGGTTTGATTTGGGTATCTGTACCTGAGGGTAGCTCCCCTGGGAACGGCAGGTACTCGTCGTTGGCAAAATCACGAGTAAATTGTAGAAGGTATCTGGAAACAGTCTAAGTCATTTGAATTGAGAGAACAATTCCTAAATAATCCTGGGCACCCAGGTGCCCAGAAAATATTGTCAGTTAAATGTCAAAAGATTTGGTAAAAGTGGATGGCGTCATCGTTGATATTCATCCCAGCAGACAGTTTGAAGTTAAGCTTGATAACGGCATTGTTGTGAGGGCTTATGCGTCCGGCAAAATCGTGACCGGAAATATTCGCCTTCTCATGAATGACAGAGTCGTAGTAGAGCTGTCCCCGTATGACCTTACAAAAGGCCGGATTGTCTATAGGAAGAAAGACAGCCATGTTCATACCAGAAGCTGATACCCGATCTTAGGCATAAATCAGGTTGTACGTATCCCCCGCCCTTTCCAAAAAAGGGGCTGAGAAACGTTCATCGGCTGTACGTTCCGGCGGTTTAACAGAAAACTGTGCGTGAGACGTTCTGACGGTCCTATACAGGGCTCGGGCTGCTCCGTTAAAGGCTGAAACTATATTTTTACTTGCAGATGTCGGGAACCATCGCCAGTCAAGCCGTAAAACCGGTCAGATGAAGCGACAAGCCGCGCATCTTCAAGCCATAGGGTTTACAACACGTCGTAATATCCATCCGCCAGGGAAGTGGTGCAACTGTCCTTGGGGAACCGGCGTCCAAGAAGAGCGGCACGATGCACAAGTGCCATCCATTCGTCAGATCAGATTATTTGATCCCGGCGAGGCTCAAACAGCCGAAAACGAATGTCGTCAAGAAAGACGGCTCCCGGATCCGGCATCCGGAGGATAAACAGCCAGACTTGACGAAAATCAGTCTGGAACAGTCGATTAGAATATGATCATGCATAAAAGCAGTTTATATTCCAACAGATGGTCCACTGTAAACGGATCAGTGCATCAGGAAGCGCAGTAGCCTCCCTAAGGGTGAAAGTGAAATGGTGCATTCAGGATCAGAAAATGATTCAGACCGGGGACGAGGCGTAAAAAACTTCGTCCCCTGTTTTTTTTGCAGAAAATGGAAAAAACGGCTTGCCACCTTGGCACCATATGATTATAATAGAAATATAGACAACCCGCTTCCCTGGCTCAGTGGCAACGGCAGTCGCCTTGTAAGCGACCATATCAGAGGTTCGAGTCCCTCGGGAAGCATCATTATATACTCCGCTTATGGAGTACCTGAAAAATCAGACTCGGCGCAATATATTCTCTATTAAAATGCAACCGTCGGGTCGCCATTGAATGCTATCGGCTGTTCAAAGCAGCTTCTGCTTCGCTGCATTGAAGACCGATTCAGATATATCACGGGTTAATCGGAGAGATCCCTGAAGCAGACAGGGGGACCCGGAGCAATCAGCTCAAAAACCTGCAGTGCAAGTCCGTCGCAATTACACAGGATCAGATGCGTTAAGTCTGATTAAAAAACAAACGAGACGTACATCGGTAATATCCAGCCGTACCCTGAAAGGCAGGGTCAAGGTAATAGAAAGTGCATCGTTGGCAACGGTGCGGACGGTCCGTTTTATACGTGAAGCGTTCGTTCGATTCGGCAACCGGACAGGTTCGACTCCTGTTCGGGCTGGCGCAATATCGTATGATGATTTGCCGTAAACCATCTGCATGGAATAACTTGCCTGCAGGCGCAAGCCCTGCCGTTTCGACCAAAATGCGGATATCATTCAAGGGTAGGACCTCTGCCTTCCAAGCAGAAGATGCCGGTTCAAATCCGACTATCCGCTCCATTATCGAATTATTGTAAAAGGAGAAAAACCTGACAGGTTTTAGAAAACAGGAGCAAAAAAATGAAATTGGTTGATGCGGAAAAGTTCGCTAAAGAGTTCCCTATTAATTCCGAAAATTACGATAAAGAGAACGGCGATGAACATTTTGTTTTTGGAGTCGAAACTGTACTTGAGAGTCTGGAAAACGCCGAGGAGGTATATGCCATTTCGGTCGATTGGCTTGGCGAATGGTTTACCCATCATTTGCCGCGATCTTACTGGTGGATCGTCAAACACATCATCAGAGACTGGAAGAACGAAAATAAACATGAAAAAAGTAATAATTGCGGGAACAAGATATTTCAATAATTATGAGCTCCTTAGAAAAACATGTGACGAGATCCTGGCGGGAAAAAGCGATATAGTTATCGTTTCGGGGAGAGCTACAGGAGCCGACATCCTGGGCGAAAGATATGCTACCGAAAAAGGAAACCGTGTCATCAGATTTTTGCCCGACTGGAACAAGTATGGCAAGGCCGCAGGCCCCATCAGAAACAAACAGATGGCTGAAGCATCAGACACGCTCATTGCCTTCTGGGATGGCAAATCAAGAGGCACAAAATCCATGATCGATCTGGCCCGACAGAATCGCCTGAATGTACACGCCATAGATTACACGAAAATCTAAAACCCAAAACATATGTCAAAAACAGCAAAAACACTACTTATCGAAAACGCTCTTTCGGAAGAAACAAAACTCAGGCGCATATACGGCTGCCCGGAAGTGACGATCGGTTTCTTTCATCAGGGAAAAGCCGACGAGCACGTTGACTTCATGACCATGGATTCTCATGGTCTTTTTAAGTGCTACGAAATTAAGGTATCCCTGGCTGACTTCAAATCAGATGCCAAACTATCGTTCTACGGCCACTATAACTACCTTGTAATACACGAAGATCTTCTGAAGAATATAGAATACATCAGGAATGAAACGCCCGCCTACGTCGGGATAATCGTGGCCAAAGAGTGCAGCTCGTTTAAAAGAAATGAACTGAAGGAAAATGGTGTTGAGGAATACCCGGCTGTTTACTTAGTTGCAGATAGAAAGGCGAAGAAGCAGAAACTGACAGCTGAAGATGAAATGCTGCTCAAGGATTCGCTGGTTAGGTCTTTGTATTGGAAGATGGAAAAATACAAGGAAGGCTGTGATCCTGTCGAACAGGCTAATCTAAAGGCGGATGTTAGGCGAAACGCTCAGGCATATAAGGAAGAACACCGCACTGCCGAAAAAGCCAAAAACAACCTTTATAGGCTGATCCGGAAGCTGATAAGAGAAGGCAGATCCGAAGAGGAACTGGAAGAATATTATGTTTAAGAAATAGAAAACAAAACATATAAGCTAACTGATTAAGCTGACGTATATTCCACAGAAAAAACATGGAACGCTTGGCCTCTATGATACGGTCAATAACGTGTTTTACACCAATGCAGGTACAGGAAGTTTCGTTGCCGGGCCGGATGCATAATTTATAACGCAACAGAGCATAAGAAAAGACACCCCGCAGATAATTTGTAGGGTGTCTTTTATACATTTATGATTTAAAGTCATTCTGAACCTGGTCAACTATGACTCCCCCCCCCGATGGAAATTTCGAAGGTCAAAACATCGGTATAATTACCTGAATGTTTAGGCAATGCATTCGGGTCAATCTCGACATCAATAGAAAGCGTCCCTGTTCCTGTCAGATATTCAAATGTATCATCTGAAATACTGTATGAGATCCCATCTCCCGAGTTCATAAACTTGTAGCCATTTAATGAAGAAATACCGACTGAAGCATAACCGTTTGTTATGGTATATTGCACATTTACCTGGTCAGTGCTGTTCGTGCTGATGGTTGTAGGTGCGGACAAAGCACAATTTACACTGTCTTTCCTCAGGGCAAACCCGGGTGCAAGCCAAAGTGGATTCCTTGTTGCTGCAAGCTGTGAATATGCACCGTCTTGTAATATTCTGGCAGCCCGGATTGCATCCCAGGCGTAATTGTTGTTTTCTATATTGGACATTGACCTCGTCCAATAACTTTTCTCACCATTACCCCAGTATGAAGTTTCAAAAACATAAGCCTTTCTTAATTCGGATGATGAATTGTAGGCTCCGCTTCCAATCATCCTTTGATATTCTGCTCCTTCTCCGCCTCCGTAAGCTTCTGCAGTATCGCAAAGCTCTCTTATTGAAAAAAGAAACAGTTTATCATAGACGGTTGCGGTTTCGGAAGAATAAATATTAATTCTATAAACAGTTTTCCTTGAACCTATCGCGGCTTGCAGCTCGCTGGGAAAACAACTGAAAAGACTATTGGAAGAAGTATAGGATGTCACATCAAGGGTCGGCCGATCTGCCGCCGCAATACTTGAAGCATAACCGCCTGTTGTCTGCGTGAGAGAATCATATCCGTTCAAAACAGCGCGAATTCTTGAACCTCCGTAGCCATTCACTGTCGAACCGTAAGCATTTGCGTCTGAGTCACCTGTATTGCCTGTCAGGGGATTCCACCTCAAATGCTGCCCTCTGCCGCTTTCTATTTCGGCAAATAGAGCCGAAGGCCCATCTCCTGTGCCAGACTGGTTGAAAGAAGTATTGGCCAATGTGGAATTGAGTGCCAGCGAAACCGAATGCGTACAGCTTTCAGAAATGCACTGTTCGTACACATACGGATCTGTGTTGTTCCATAAAATGATCGTTTCCCAATCGTCGTTATGGACGCATCTGTGAGGATTTCCCGAGGCTGTTGAACCTGTCGGCGTGTGAGAATGATAAGAATTTATGTAATCAGCGCCTGTTGCAGGGCCAAAGGTTAAGCCCATGGTGTTGCCATTTTCGTCTATATCGTGCTCTATGCCATAAATCGCAACAGCGTATTTGACTTGAACGCCAGTTGTTGTATCTGTCACAGTTATTTCGTATTCGATACCGTCAATAACGACCTTCATCCACTCTTGGGTTTCAAATGCTATATTTGCCTTGACATACCAGATTTCGTCTTCCAGATATGCCTCAAAGAGACTTGGATCGGAGACTTCGACATTTTCTGCATCACCATTTAGTCCTACATAGTTCAATATTTCCGCAAGTTCGACAGTGGAATCGCCTTCAAGAACATATTGCAGGTCATTGTATGTAAATTCAACGGTGTAATAGGAGAACGAATCGGTTACAACTTCTACATCTGTGTTCAGATCATCTTCCTCTGTATTTTCTGAAACCTGAGTATCAAGCTGTTCACTGACCATATCCTCTCCGGTATGATAGACATCTACATTTAAAACATCCTGCATTTTTTGCACCAGAGAGAACTTAACTGATACAGGTCCTTCAGGCTCAAATTCGTTTCCATCCTGGTCCAGGACTTTGATGTCATATGTGAAAGACAGCGCAACATTCTTCTGTTCATCTCTAGCCTCAGAAACAGCCTGCTCGATGGCCTCTACTGTTTCGTTGTCAATTTCAAAGATTTCGACCTTCAATACGCTAAGAACGGCTCCTTCGGGGAATACGCCTTCATCAGCTGAAACCTTTATAATAACGTCATCTATCTGCGTTTCCTGCTCGAAAGCTGGGAATTCGCTATTGTATTCTTCAGGCTGTTCCTCAATGTTTTCTGTATCTTCTTCAATATCAGATAAGCCTGTTTCGGAATCTTCTTCATTCAGGATTTCTTCTTCCTGATCAATAGCATCATATTCAAACTCGTCTGCGGTTATATCTGTCTCTTCTTGCAGCTCATCTTCGATAACGACCGTTTCTTCAGACTCCAATTCATCTTCATGGTTATCATTCTCTTCAGTTATCTGAGAGATCTCGTCTTGAATATTTTCAGTCTGATCATCATCTTCAGCCTTGATAGTCATGCAGCCGGTCATAATAAATAAAGTCATCAGGATGCACAGCAATTTCTTTAACCAATTATACATAAAAAGCTCTCCTTTCAAATCCAAAAATTTTTCAGACTATGTTTAGGAGAGCTCTGATGGATAAATGATAACCCCCCCCCCGCTTTTGTCAAGAAAACTGCAAAATTATTGTCTTTTAACTTCTTCATCAAGATAAATTCTGGGCACCTGGGTGCCCAGAAAAAGGTGCTGATTTTTTGATCGATTTTTTAATTAAATAAATTTGATCAAAATTTTTGCAATTTTTTTATAGGTTGAAGAGGCCAAAGTTAAAAAAAGCCTTTAAAATAAGGCTTTTTTGAATTTTTCCAAATTTTGGGAAACGCGTTTCCCAAAATTTTGTTCTCACTTTTCAGGCATCATTTTGAGGGTATTTATGGCCTTTAAAATCTTTTCTACCTGCTTTAAATATTCCTTCTGATTGCCGTTAAGATCTCTTCTATTTATACTCTCAAGATCTGAGTTGTCCAATACTTTTATAAGCCCTCTGCCGACACTGGACAGTTCATTTTTGATCACAGGTACAGAATGCGTATTCACTGCCGCTGGGGTTTTGGTAGATATGTAAGGCTTTAATAGCTCCCCTATTGTCTTCCCTTCTTTCATCTCTTCGAGCATTGCTATCTGAGTTTCTTTTTCAAGGCCTGACATCCTTATTCCGTCTCTTAAACTGACCTTATCATCAAGTACTGCATCTATAAGTTCCTTGGATGAATTATAAACATATAGAACATATTTTTCTATCGTACCTGATGAAATCTCTGATTCCGGATATTGTCTGGCAAAGAGTTTTGCTCCGTATTTCCGAAGATCCGCAAGATTGAACTTCGGAGTCAAAGTCCCCTCTTCGTATCTCTTAAGACCTTCCTCCCCATATTCCATCAGGACATATTCCTTGCGCTTTTCCAGATCCTTGAATGTATCGCTGTTGAGATGCAGCCTTACGATTCTTTCGTACACCCCTTCCTGTCTTGCTGTGTCGTTGGCGACCCTGTAGATGACTTCTTCACGCGATTGCTCGTCAGCGCTCAATATGTGCGCCGGGATGCGTGAATATCTGTCGATCGACTCTTTATCCTTGTTCTTCTTTGCCTCGCTTAGAAGCATGCTGTATGCTCTGAAGCGGCGCTCTCCCGAAGATATGATATAACGGTGAATCTTATCTGTTTTATCCGGATTTACATATACCGTGATCGGATTAATCAGCATACCGGCATCCTTGATGCTCTGAGCCAGTTCCGCGATCTTGCCTTTGGAATATTCGTTGACTTCTCTCGGCTTTATCATTTTCAGTGGTATCTGAGATATATATTCCGATGTATCGACATCTTCAATTATGCCATCCAAATCAAAGCTTTTCTCAAACGTTTTATCTATTACTCCGGCCATTATTCATTCTCTCCTTTATATCTGTTTGTCATGTAATCGCAAAGCGTTCCCTGATCGTATTCTTCTCTGACCCTCTCCATTATCACGTCTTTTTCAAATGAGGATCTGATCTTATCCAGGACCTCTTCGTCTATGTCATCCCTGGTTCTTCCGGCTTCCTTCAGATATTCATCTGTCCGTTTATCCGTTTCCTTATCAATAATCTCCATCAGGAATTCGTCGTTTTTGATATCTTTAATACGTTTCTCCACAATTTTTCCACGATGCTTTTCCCAGTCTTTCACAACCTTGTATCTTTCCAGGATCTCATCAGCAATATTGTCATAAGCCACCCTGGCCTTTCCGTCTATCTGCGGGAACGTCAGCCCTACCGTCATGGCTTTAGGTGCATTGGAAGATCTCGGTACCGTATTCTTGAACAGATAAAGATTAAGGGTGTTCTTTATTCTGTCCAGGATAATTGGACGTATTACAGCACGGGGATCGTCTATTGTAAGCAGAACACCAAGGATGCCTGTCTGATTCGGATCGAGCCTCTTGATATCACGAAAATTTTTCTTCGCCTTGCATATACTGAAAATGCTTTGCTGATCCAGCGTTGAACAGATGATGGAACCGTCAGAAGCGGCAATAGCATTTAGGCTGAGGAACCCAAGGCTCGGGCCAACGTCCAGAACAATGATGTCGTACAGGCGTAATGCTTTTATTGTATCGATGACTTTTTTGAGAATGTATGCCTTGTCTTTGACGTCGTTATTGGCGAGCATGTACATCTCGATGTCCGCCAGTTCTTCAGACGAAGCGAGGAGACTGAAACCAAATTCAATTTCTTCACCTTCCGGGTCTGCCAGATCCATCAATGTCAATTCGCTTTTTTTGCTGCTCTGCGGCAGGTTTACCTTGTATTTCGGTGTAATGATGGCTTTTTTAATAGTAGCCTCATCAAGCGGAACTCCGTTTATCACACACTCAAGCAGATCATAGCAGCCTGTATTTTCAGATGACACGAGCTCGATGTCACGAGGGTTGCCGAACAGGTCATCCACAATATATTCCTCTTCGTCTTCCTGCTCAAATCTTTCCTGACGCAGTTCCTTGGAGATCTTGTTGATGTTCTTCATCGATATCTCCGGAACGTTCTCGAAATTTCTGTTTATGCCGAGTATGTTTGAACTGCTGCCCTGCGAATCCATATCTATTAAGAGCGTTTTATATCCCTTCTGAGCATAAGTCCATACAAGCGAAAGGCTTGTAGTGGTCTTGGAGGTTCCGCCTTTTCTATTAAAAACCGCAAGACAAATCGTTTCTTTTGTTTTCATTTATCCTCTTTCCTTTCTAGGATCTGATAATCAATATCCTTCTTAATCAGTCTTGTCAAATAATCATTAAAACTGTCTGCTGTATCATTTATTCTCACTCTGAGAGCACGCTCTATATCCTTGTCAGAGCCTATCTTAGACGAACATTTTCTAAGTCTGATCTTGTACCCGCCGGCCAGAACAAGCCCCTTTTCATAGCGATTCGCAATAACGGTAGATCTCTCTGTCTGTGATTCATTGAGCATATCGTACAGTTGCTCAAGCGTAAATTCGATGTGCAGCGCTTCCAGTATCTCCTGTGCCTTGTCGGCAGATGGCACCTGGGACCCGGCTATATACTCGTAAAGCGTAGACCTCGAAACGGCAGCTCCTCTTTTATTAAGCACCCGAAAGAGCTCGGCTGTTTTCATGCCGGATCTGTCAAGCAGGTTCTGAAGTGCATTTGAGAAAGTCGCCATAGATACAATATGTATACCCTTTTATTTTGGCACAGAAAACACATAAAAATCCAGTCCGTAACAACGGAATAATTTGGGAAACTCTTGAATTATAATTTTTTGCCTTTTATTATGAGGCTATAAGAAAAGATGGCTGGAACCATCTTGACTTGATCAGATTGCTGTTGCAACCCGTTCTGATTTCTTTATGTATTTATATTACCAGAAGAACAGGGTGTATGCAATAGTTTTCCCTGTTTTTATTATGGGTTTTGGTGAGGCTGGCCCATAAATGGGTGATATGAATAAGAGAATAGAAAAGACAAGCGGTGACAAAAACCGACAGTATTATAATGCGTCCCACTTAAAGGACGAAAGATATCTTCAGCTACCCAGATGGCTTATGGAAGATGCGGAGTTTTCAAATCTCTCAAATGATGCCAAGGTCCTTTATACGGTATTGAAAGACCGCTTCAAACTTTCAGCCCGTAACAAGTGGATCGACAAGGATGGCAGAGTCTTTGTTATCTGTAAAAGAGAAACGATGATGGATATCCTACATAGATCTAAGTCGACGGTGATCAGGCTTATGGATGAACTGGAAAAGGCCGATCTCATTGAGGATGTCAGAAGGGGACTCAACAAGCCGAATTTCATTTATTTGCTCATGCCGAAGCTTTCCTCAAAGCCCGAGCCGGTATATGATGAAGACGACTGGCTATATGACGAAAAGGAGGACAGTTTAGCCTATTCTTATGATGAGTCTTACTCTGAAAGATCCCGGAAGTCTGAATTTGACACTTCCGAAAGTTCAGATCTGATACCTCCTGTGGAAGTATCAGAATCAGACCCTAATAAGAATAACTTTTCTAAGGAAGAGAATAATAATCTTTCTGTCTGTGAAACAGTTATCGAGAAAGAAAGAAAGAAAGAATATGACTGTTTTGAAAAATACGTGAAAGAAAACAGGCCTTTCATGTACCTGGGATTTTCTGATTTTTATGAAATAATGAAACAAAGAACGAATGCTGATGAATGCAGGTACGCACTTTATCATCTGAATGCGAATGAACAGGTAGAAGAGAGGGTAATAAAACAATTCCTCAGTCTGATGGCAGATATACTTTCATGCGAAGATGAATACTATACGGCTTCAAAAAACAAAAAATATAAAGCAGCTTCATTCAAGCAGCGTCTTCTGCTTATAGACGAAAATCTTTTCGGAGGGATCCTTGCCGACCTGGAAGAGGTGGAATCCATTCATTCATTGAAACCTTATCTGACAGAGTTGCTTTACAATGCACCGATAAATTCCTCTTCAAATATTCTCAGACACAAAAATATTCAGCCCTATATCCCGTCCTGACCTGACGAATTTTCATTAAAGGAGGACAGGGGAAGCGGATCCTGTCCCGGCATTGCCCGGTTCCTGTGCCGGTCCGGGAATGCTGATCAGAGATCCGGATCAGGAATGAAATCAAACTGTTCATTGGAGATCTTCAGGGCAAGTTTTCCAAGAATGATAAAAGATGTATTTTCAAAGGAACCATAATCGGTATTAAGAGCCAGAAGCCTGATGTTTTTCTTCTCGTTCACATAATAGCGGCAGCACACCTCGTTTCCGATCAGGAAAAGACCGATCTGTTCGGAATAGAGAAACTTTGCCTTTTCAAACACCGCAATGTCGCCTTTCTTCAGATTGGCATCGACAACGGAATTATCGCGTATGCATATCGCAAAATAATCACGATCGGGATTAAGCATATATTTCGGAAGAATAACAGTATCAACAATGCTGCCCGCATCAAAGCTTTCGTTAAGTCCTGAACAGTCATAAAGCGGAATCTGGATAATTCTTTCTTCTGAAAGAGAGACTTTGATAGGGGTCAGACCCATCAGATAATTCATGTCGATACTGAAAAAATCACAAATAGCTTCCCGTGATATCAATTTGGGAATCCTGCTGTTGGATTCCCATTTTTTTATTACGCTGACAGATACTCCAAGATGTTCAGCCAGCTGATCCTGCGTAAGATTTCTTTCAAGACGTAAGTTTCTGATAATGTTACCCATTCCGTTTTCCATCCTTTTTCTCCTTTTTAAGCACACCCTTTGACAAGTGTATTTTATCACAAAAGACACAAAAAGTATCTATCAATAGAGATACATACCGAAAAACATACACAAAACCTTGACATAAGACCACCTGTTGTTTATTATAAAAGTACACAAAATGTGTCTTTAGCGATTTAATAAAATCTTATAAAGGATACAAAACGGGTATATAGACACATATACTGCCTACAAATCGATAAGGAGGGTTTATGAAGAACAATCAGGAAAAAGGCATCAGTATCGGAGAGAAACTGCTCAGATTGAGAAAAGAAAAAAATCTGAGCAGGAAACAGGCGGCCAAACAGATCGGGATCACGGAATACAGCCTCAAAGCCTATGAGCACAACGCAAGATTTCCCAGACCGGAAGTGAAGCAAAGGATCGCCCGATTTTACAAGACCACTGTCGGTTCACTGTTCTTTAATGAGGAGTAACAGCGGGTTATGACGAGCAGAGAATTCAGGGCATTATGCAAAAATTATAATGTTCAGAAACAGCTTTTCGGTGAAATGCACCAGACCTTGAACACACCACTGTTCAGGGACAATATCGAAAGAAGATCGGACATTGTTGCCAAAAGAAGAGCTGTGGAAGTAGAGATCGGAATGCTGGCGGATAATCTGTATCTGTGCCAGTCAACGTTTGAAAGTATTGAAAAGACATGCGGAGAAAGCGCCAGAGACATCATGTGGAAAATCTATGTTGACAGGACTCCGTTTGAGGAAGTGGCAGATGAGATGAAGATATCCTTAAGCAGCCTCGAAAAACGACTCAAGGGATGGAGAAACTCGGTTGGCATCAATTAGCACACCGTTCAGAGTCATCGCCTCAATGTATGGAGCGCTTAACAGACAGATTGTTGAATTGGATGAACAGATAGAGGAGCTGGAAACCATAATCTTCGCTCCGGTATCGGGTGATCTGAGTCGTGTCATCAGCTCTAAAACAACTAAAACGGGGAAGACCAGCAGCAAGATCAACTTGTTTGAAAGGCTGGATGAGCTCAAAGCCAGAAGAGCTTTCAAAAGGGAAATCACGGAAGAAATAGAAAATCTGGTCTGTTTGTCGGAACAGCCCATCAGACCGTATATCTGCGATATCTACCTGAACGGCGGGACCATCGCAGGCATAGCGCGCAAGGTAGGATTATCCGACAGCAAATTCAGACACACTGTAAACGAAGTAATCAAAGACGTCATTGTCCCGAAGTGCGGGAAACTCTACAGGATGTGTGAAAAGGACAGATATATTTCACTGACCTTCGAAAGAAAAACGGAGACCAGGATATCGGAAATCCGCAAGGAACATAAAAAATATCTCGAAGATCTTGCGAAAGAAACAAAAAAGAAGAACGAAAAAGGAGAGTAAATGTCAAAAAGAAGAAATCGCAACCACAACAGAAACACAAATACGGCAAGCCCGATTGCTCAGGAAGCGTCGCCTGCCATAAATACAGAAGAAGTTAAAGAAGAAAAACCAAAAGGAACTCTGACGATCCTAGGAGAAAATCTTGACATTATTGAACCGGAAAAGGAACAGGTCGAAAAAGGCATGGTCAGACACCTTAAGGAAAGGGTGAAAGATCTTGACAGGCTTCTCAGACTCAAGCAGATCGAAAAAGAAGAATACGATTATGAACTTTCACAGATCGTTTCAGAAATGGAATTGCTTGAAGCAAAGCATGGGATTATCAATGCCACGGTGCAGATCACCGGGAACACGGGTTCTAAGTTAAAAAACCCAGAAGGCCTGATGGAGATCGAAAAAACAGTTGAAAAACTGTATGCCGATACAAAGGAACTTCTGGCGGCACTTGATTCCAGTTCGCTGCCGGAAGTCGATGAGATCGAAGAAATCGAGATCGCAAGAGAACCGCTCCAGACCGCTGAAGTTTGGTAAGTACAAAAAGAACGAAAGGAAATTTATGAAAGAAAACAGATCATTCAGAGACATTATTATAAAGCATGTAGAGGGATGCAAGGACAACCACGTTCATGTTCTGGCGGTTAAAACCGAGTACGACTATGACGAATACGGTGAGATCATGGATGAAGAATATGAGCTGGTTCATATTGGCAACATCGACACTCGGATCGAGGATATCGATGTAGCATCATCGCTCGCCAAGCTGATATTGTTCACCTCAGACAGCTATGGCTATGAAAACCCAGCCGATCTGCTTGAAGAGATCGCTGATGAGTTTTTGCTGATGGACTGTGATATGGAATGTGAAAACTGTGAACACTATAATGAATATCACAAGGAGACTCAGGCATAATGTTTCTGAAAAACAGAAAAATCAGGAATAAGCTGCTGGTCACGACAGGGGTCATGCTTCTATATATTATAGGAAAGAATATCAGAGCGCCCGGTTTCAACGGAGATGTGATCGATATACTGGGCAGTTCCTTTCTGAGCATGCTCAATCTGATCGGGGGAGGAGCAATCGAACAGATGTCGCTCTTCTCGCTGGGGATCGGGCCATACCTCAGTGCAAGCATCGTTATATCGCTGCTTAGTTCTGCTGATGTCATACCCTTTCTGGTTCAGCTGAGGGAAGACGGCCGTAAGGGGCAGAAGAAGATCGAATACATCACCTTCTGCTTCGGATCCGTACTGTCCGTCTTTCAGGGATATTTTCTTGCCCGAAGCCTCAGCGATTATGTTACCAACCCCGGTACCAGATCATATCTGTTCATCGCCGCCATACTGACGATCGGTGCAATGATCACCTACGGACTGGGAATGATCATAGACAAATGGGGGATCGGAAGCGGTATGTCAATGATAATTTTTGCCGGGATCGTATCCGGAATTCCATACTCGTTCTACAGCGCATACAATGCGCTTGATATAAAGATGTTTATTGCTTTTACAGCCGCATATCTTTTTGTCATTATTGCAGTCATAATTGTCCAGGAAGCGGAAAGAAGGATCCCGATTCAGTATTCAAGAGCCATGAACACGACTAAAGGCAATTTCACGCATCTGCCGTTGAAGATCAACTCGGCATCGGTAATGCCCGTCATCTTCGCGTCAGCTCTGATTCAGGCCCCTCAGATAATCATGTCATGGATAAATTATGATATCTACAGGAAAATGAACAAAGCATTAAGCATGAATGCCTGGTACATGCTGCTGATATACGCGCTGCTGATAATCGCATTTGCCTTCTTTTATGCAAATGTCCAGATCGACCCCAAAAAAGTTGCTCGCAATCTGGCCAAGGAAAAAGCCTATGTTCCGGGCATCAGGCCGGGCAAAGAGACGGAAAGATACATCAGTAGGATACTCAATTCGATAACCTGTCTGGGATCAGTGCTTCTGGCACTTATCGCTTTGCTCCCGTATCTTGTCAGCAGGATCACTGGATATAATCTCTCACTCGGTGGAACCGGAATCATCATTGCGGTCGGTGTAGCGCTTGAATTCTATAATGCGATCAGAACCGAAATGACGGAAAAGAAGTACAAATCCTTTGTCGGAAAATAGGAGAAAAAATGAGCACATTTAAAGAGATTTCAAAAATACACTGGCCTAAACCGAAAACTGTTCTTGCCCTGGCAAGAACGACCATTGCTGTAATTGCTGTATATGCACTGCTGTTTACAGTTGTACAGGTCGGTGTTAACGCACTTTTCTAGGAGGACAGTTTCAGGAAAGTGATTCCTGAGCTGAAGGATTCATATCGGGCATGTCTATGTCAAAATTAGGTTTCCCCTGATATCCTTCGGCTTTCCAGAGATAGGAACAGGCGGTAAGAAGATAATAGAGAGTACTCTCGGCATCTATCTGTCCGCCTTTGTAGTTTTTCATTTCATAGTAAAGGTCTTCGTAAACGGTATCACTCACATTGAAGGTCTGGTCGAAAGAGACAGAGCGGTCTTCGCTGTAATACTTGATGCTTATCTGTTTGTTTTCCATATCAAAATAATAGCACAAACAAAAATAAGCAACTATTATCTTTTCTGGGCACCTGGGTGCCCAGAAAACGGCAGCAGACAGCAACGCCGAGTTTTACGGAGAAAAACATATTTTCAAACATTTTTCACGATGATACTATAAAAATGCAAAATTGAAGAACCTCTTTGCCACATCGGGTAAAGAGGTTTTACTTTTTAGAACGAAAGGAGGGAAGCCCTCGTGGATATAAACAGAATTCTGAAAGAAAGCAATCTGTCAGGAAGCAACATAGTTCAGTTTATGGATTTCAGAAAATTCATGAAATATATGAACAGCAGAAAAGCATCATGGCAGGACTATAAAAACTCAGAGATCATCGCGGTTGAATACCAGGATCTGGCTGACAGCGATTTCTTAAATAAGTACGGAAACACAAACGTCCAGTATGCCTACCGGAAACGGTTTGACGACAGGAACGGGATCGTGCTGCTGATCAAGGATGATGACAAAAAAATACGAAAATTCAAAAAGGAAGCAATGGAGAACCTTGTTATATCGGGGTTCTCTTTTCAGTTGAAGGAGAGGAGAACAGATTATGACTGAAGAAAAGAACACCGAAAATTTTCTTGACGATGAAGTGGACGATCTTCTGGAACTGATCCCGGGAAAAACACAGATCGGTACGTTAAGAGGAAACTGGAACGGACAGCACAGAACGATGTCCATCATGTACGGCAACGTCGCATCGCCCGTGATCGACGGGCAGGTGCTCAGGCTGCCGGAAGACAAATATATGGAGATGCTTGAAAAGTTCCTGGAGTCGGAAGAGGGACTTAAATACAGAGTCCCGACTGTCGCCGAGACCGCCAAGGCGATCGACGACATGCTGACACTTCAGGAGGAAGTGGACCGCAAAAGGGCTCAGCAGGAGGAAGCGGAAAGAAAACGCAAAGAGCAGGAAGAACTGGAAAACCGTCAAAGAGCCGAGGAAGAACAAAGACTCGAAGCGCAGAAACAGGAAGAGCTCCGCCTCGCTCAGGAAAAAGAAGAAGCTGAAAAAAAAGAGCGGGAAGAAAAAGAAAGACTCGAAGCGCAGAAACAGGAAGAACTGAATCAGGAACGCCTGGCGATAGAAAAGAAAGAACAGCGCATAAAAAAGACGGCAGCACAGGCAAAAAGAAGAAAGATCGCCGTTATCGTTCTTTCAGCGCTGCTGACACTGTCGCTTCTGGCCAACGGATTCCTGCTGCTGACCGGGATGTCATTAAGGACTGATGGAACGGGTCAGCTTAACATCAACGGCGCGGTCTATGAGATCCCGTTGGCAAGGCTCAATGTTGAAAACGGCGAGACAAAAATAATGCTTTATGGCATTTCCACGACCAATAAAGAAGGAAAGATAAGCAATAAGGCCATCCCTTTGGGTGAATTCACTGTCAAGGGAAGTGTGGCGGTTGGCGAATAGGAGGAAAGAATAAGTCAATCACCCCACGTCTAAAGACGGGGGCTTGCGAAAGCCCTTGTTGACTAGCCTGAGTGCTTCGAGCACTACGTTTGATTGAAATTATATAGGTACCGGAGGACGTTATACCTAATCCTCTGCTCTACGTTGCGTGTTTAAACAGTTCTCAGGGGTGGGAATAGTGATGTGCAAATTAAACTCTTTCAAACATTGGCGAAGGTATCCTACGGTAACACACAACCGGCTTACAGCACTAAAAGTGTGTAGAAAGGAATGTTATGTTGACATACGTACTAAACAGTAACGGACAGCCGCTTATGCCGACATCACGTTCCGGCAAAGTAAGAAGGTTTCTTAAAAACAAGAAAGCCAAAGTAATAAGACGCTGTCCGTTCACCATACAGCTGTTATATGAGCCCGAAACAGCTGTTGTACAAGATATTACGCTTGGCGTAGATTCAGGCTCAAAGCACATCGGTCTCAGCGCAACAACTGAAGACAGGGTCTTGTACGAAGCCGATGTTGAACTACGTAACGACATTGTAGAGTTGATTTCTACAAGACGTGAAGCCCGTAGTGCAAGGCGAAACCGAAAGACACGTTACAGAGCATCACGCTCTGATAACAGGATCTCTTCCAAAAAAGAAGGTTGGTTGGCACCAAGTATCAGACAAAAGATCGATTGTCATCTAAAAGTGATAGAAGATGCACACAGGATATTACCTATTTCAAAAGTTATTATCGAAGTCGCAAGCTTTGATACTCAACTCTTGAAGGCAACTCTTGAAGGTGATCAGTTACCGCGAAGCACTGATTACCAGCAAGGCGAGCAGTTCGCCTTCTGGAATACAAGAGAGTATGTCTTATTCAGAGACGGACATACTTGTCAATGTTGTAAAGGAAAGTCAAAAGATCCGGTATTGAATGTGCACCATATTGAAAGCCGTAAAACAGGAGGTGACAGTCCTAACAATCTGATCACTCTATGTGAGACTTGCCATGCCGGTTATCACAGCGGAGCTGTTAAACTTCCCGTCAACATTAAACGCAGTATGAAGTTTAATGATGCGTCGTTTATGGGTATTATGCGTTGGGAAATCTATAACAGGCTTAAAGCCTTATATCCGAATGTAGAACTTACCTACGGCTATAAGACCAAGAACTCTCGTATTGAAGCAGGTTTGTCTAAAGAACATTACATTGACGCAAGATGCATCAGCGGCAATCCAAACGCAGTTAGTGATGGCACGATCTATTATCAGAAGAAACTACGTTGTCACAACAGACAAATCCACAGGTTTAAAATCAACAAGGGCGGTATTCGTAAGAATAACCAAGCTTCATATCTTGTAAAGGGGTTCGGACTGTTTGATAAAGTAACAGCCAAAAGCAAAGAGTGGTATATTCACGGAAGACGCCTTAAGGGTTCGTTCATATTAAAAACTCTTGAAGGAGATTCGCTAGAAATCGTACCTTCAAAAATCAAGAGGTTGTGCTCACAGCACGGGTACATTACAGAAAGGAGGGCCGTTTCCTCCCCATGGCTAAAACCAGGGGTACCCACGGCAGGAAATTGATGGAAGAAAACATGCAGAATACAATTGAAAGGATCAGGGGACTCATAATGCAGCTTAACCAGAAAAAAGTCAGGCTGCAGGAAGTGTCGAACAAAGATCTGGAAAGTCTGCTTCAGCTGTGCGCAGACAACGTGATAAACATTCCTGAAAGCAATATTCAAAGTGTCAGGAATGAACTGAAAAAAAGAAAAGAAAGAAGTGAAGCTGTCAAGCCGAAAGAAGAGAAGTCTGTATTGCTTGAAGATCAGGAAAAGGTAAGCGAAACTGAATCTGAAGAAGAAAGCATGAGTGAAGATCTGCAGAAGATATGGGATAACCTTGATCTCCCGGAAGAACTGCCGGATAAGCAACCTGTAGAGGAACTGCCGCTGGAAAGGGCAGAAAGAAAACCCGAAGAGTTATTTCAGCAGACCCCGGCACAGCAGATGCAGCCGGAAGAAAAAAAGAAGGACGCTCCGCGGGAAAGCGAAATGATTCCTGTGGAAGAAAAAACTGCAGAAAAAGAAAACGTTAAGGAAGATGAAGAAGCGAAGAAAACAGAAACAGTCATAGAGGATGCAGAAAGAGAAGCCCGGATGCAGAAACTGGAATTTGAAAACAGCCTTTTGAAGATCTCCAGCCTCAATGAAGAACCGAAAAAGGAAGATTATGATTTCAGTGACGAAGAATGGAACAGGATCCATGATGCCTGGCTGAAGAAACATCCGCAAAAAAAGGAGCCGGAAAGAAACCTGGTCATCCCTGAAGACAACGAAGAGGATGAAAGCTCGGGTCTTGGCTGGCTGAAATGGTTCATCATTATCCTGCTGCTGGCTTTACTGGCGGTGGGCGGGTTCATCGGCTGGAGAAGATACGATGCATCCAGAAAAGCGAAATCGCTGGATGAACTCAGATCTAAGCTCCTGTTTGAAAGCAATCCTGATATCGAAGTTCCGGTCATTGAAGCAGGAGACGCTCTGACATATTCAGACAACAGCGTCGCAGAACTTCAGAATATACCAGATCAGCTGAAGAATTATTTCATCAGCGTCCCGGAAGGGGCTCTTATCGAGATATCACAGATCGATACCGGAAGCTGCGGTCTTCAGGATGTAACGATAACAATGTCCAAAGCAGATCAGTATGGTCAGACGGCCGTCAATTCTCAGGGCTTTACGATAAGCATCCAGGATACGAAGCAGCCTGAAGTAAGGCTGAACGCTTCCTCGATTGAGATCGAAGGGGCGGATGAGACAGCGATCAGAGCAAATGTCCAGGCAGTCATCGATCCTGTCTTCGGGGAATATGCGTATTCAAGTTCCCGCGAGAACCGCACATACTCGATCGATACAGGTGCAGTAAATTTTGAGGAGTCCGGAACATATCCGGCAGCTGTTGTCATTCAGGACAACGGCAACGAATACCGGCAGGAGTTTGAAGTAACGGTAAAAGCAAAACCGAAAGAAAGCTCCTCCGGAAATACAGCCAGCAAACCAAACAGACCGGCAGGTCCGGTTTATACATATGTAGACCAGTATGGAAATCTTTACACCGATCAGCAGGCTCAGGAACTGGCAGCCAGCGAAAGCAATGTCGAGCTCCACAGCTATGAAGATTTTGTGGAAACCTATGACGCAGAAGGAAACAACAAAGGAGACTACTCAAGTGCGCAGGCAGCATGTTATGCGACATCCGGTACATGGGATGGCCGCAATTGCAACTATTAGTCTTTTGATTCTGACCGGATGCCAGGTACGTCCGAAGGAGATCTTAGAAGCACCGGCAATAAGCTGTAAAGAAATAATACTGGAAAGCGGCAACAAATTTAATCTTGAGGATTACTGTACGATTGAGCCTGATGATCTTTTAAGCTATGAAAAGATCGATACGGGTCAGCCGGGTGAACAGACTGTAACAGCTATCGTCAGTAATAACGGAAGTTTTACGATCAGGGACATATCTGTAACGATCACGGAAAAACCTCAATGCCCGGAAAATTCGGTGATGAATTCCGAAACAGGGGAATGCGAATGTACCGAGGGATATGAACTGTCGCCTGACGGCTGCGTCATTAAAACGGAAGAAGATGAAGACACCAGCAGCGCCAAAGAAGAAATCATTGTTTCGAATAAGCAATATGTAGGAATAAGCGAGGAAGATTTCAAGAGGATCGCAGCTTCCCTTGGGCTTAAGCCTGTGCATCTGAAGGAAAGAGATTCCTACAGCAGTTCCGTTGAAAAAGGAAACATAGTTACCCACGGATCAGGCACGTATATAAAGAATGAAACTTTCAACTATGGTTTGTCTCTTGGCAAAGCAGAAGCCACAAACACAACGCAAAGTCAGACTCAGCCAAAACCGGAACAGCAAAGCAGTTCGCAGCAGACAGACAGTTCACCGACAGGACATGGAACAGAATATTTCATGCCAAGCGATTACGGCGGATTCGACCAGGCTTTCGATGCCTGCGTCATCAGGTGCAAGTCGATGTCCGGCGCCTGTGAATGTGTTCCGACCGATGCTGAAGACGGGTATGTTCTCAATTATTGAGGAACGGTGGAAAAAAACACTTGACAATTATTACTGTTATGTGCTAGTTTAAAAACGAAGAGATCGTTCTTCGGAGGACTAGGAATAAGAGGTAAAAATTGTGAAAAAATTATTTTTATTGATGCTAAGCGTGCTGCTTGCAGTACTGATTCTTGGCGGTTGCAGTCCCAAGGACGAAGCAGTCAAGCCGGAAACGGAGCAGACAGAAATCCCAAGCGGTGTCGAGAAAGACGAGAAGAATACAGCAGTTACCACAGCCCAGAAGGAAAATGATGAAGAACCTTTCGTCATGAACGGCAAGTGGGAAAGCGAGAAGAGATCCGACGGTGCCTACCTGAGTTTCGAGATCGCATATCCCTATGTGATCAACTTTGACGGCAATGTATCCACCATTTCCAAGGCCGAAAAACCGGAATACGACTATGTCACCTATCTCAAGAACGGCGACGGATTCCTGAAGATCTATTTCAGCGATATCGAAGGCGACAGCGCGAAAGTCTGGTATCAGGATGAAAACGGGAAGTTCACAAACTCGCTTTTACTGACCAGAAAGGCTGAAGAAGCGATCGCAGGCACATCGGAAAAAGCCGATGATCCGACCATCGCCGAAAACAAGACTGAAACAACCGGGAAGCCAGCTGAAGGCGGAAATACCGCAAGCAGCACATCCGGCAATTCATCAGGTTCATCAGAAAATACCGGCAGCGGCAATTCTTCTGAAAGCGGATCCTCTGCAACAGACAAAAGGGAAGAAAACTGTCATTATGAGACAGTCAATGTACTTGTCAAAGATGCATACGATGAACAGGTGATTGTGAAAGAAGGATACTGGAAAACCGTTAGAGAAGCTTGGACAGAAACAATAAATGACTGTGCTGTATATGGACAGGACAGTTATGAAGCATATGTTTGCAACGGGTGTGGATATACGGCTCCTGTCTCAGAATGGAATCGACATGATGTAACATGTCAAAACAGCTTTCATAATGACAGAATATATTACGGTGATGTACATTGTCTGGAATACGAAACTCAGACTATCTACCACGACGCAGAAAGGGAATGGGTAGAGCCGGAGTACAAATATATTCACCACGACGCTGAATACAGGCAGGAACAAAAGCTTGTTTGCGAATGATAGCAATTAGTTATAGGGTACCATATATGATATAATTTGAACATGTAAGAGATGGCCTTACAAAAAGAAGGCTTTTGTCTTCTTTGTTGTTAATTAACCCGGGAAACATCCCGGGTTTTTAGATACGTAAATTCTAAAATTTTCGAAAGGAGAAAAAGATTATGCAGAAAATCAGAAAATTTACTCTGACCCTGATGGCTGTAATACTTTGTGTGACATCACTCAGCGTAAATGCTCTTGCCGAAGAAGACGACGAAACGGTGATCGAGCCGGAATCGACTCTTTATTCGGCGACTTACGAATTCGTCCTGGACGACGAATCGGAAGAACTGCCGGAGCAGGTCATGGCGCTTCTGCCACCTGACAGGGCAGATATCAGTCCGGGAGATATCATCACTAATGAAGACTTGGAAGATGTCGCCCTTGATGAGGCGACTTACGAATTCGTTGGTTGGAATCACGAAGAATATGAGATAACAGACAGCGATGTTCATTTTAAAGGCACGTGGCACAAGTCCGTTAATGATAGCGGCTTAGACGGCGGCGTCGGTCAGGAAGAACCTGAAGCAAACGGAAACGATGAATCCTATAATGTTACATTCCGTTTTGTTGAACAGGAAGCACTCAATGGCATTGGCAATCTGCCCGATGAAGTCATGGCTCTGCTGCCGGAAGATCAGGAAGTCGAAGCCGGCGAAGAACCGGATAT
>JAFRJA010000002.1 GCA_017432545.1 Erysipelotrichaceae bacterium | reverse complement strand
TCATATATCTTCAAAGATGTAGAAGAGATAATGAGAAATGGCCAAAAACGGAAAGGATTCTTCGCCATTTGGTGCTTACAGATACAAGATTTACCCGTAAATACTGATGTTTCTAACCACACGATTGTAGATTAACCGAATTTCTATATGATCTGTCTGTTCGCTGAAATAATTCAGTATTCCGTTTTTAATCGCATTTATGTATTCATTTTTATTCTGTTTCATGCCTGTCATATGGATGAGAACGAACGAATCATCGTGGATCTCATTTAGTTTCTGCTCGTCTTTTTTGATCATCGCCTCATACATGTCGTGATAAAGATTTATGAGTCTTTCTTTGTCGCTCATTCCGCTGCCTCCAATCCAACCTGTATCTTTCTTTTCTGTCTGAAAAGAAAATCTGCGATATCTTCTTCAAAACATCCAAGATACGCCACTTCATATGGGCTGATGTCTGCATCATTATAAACAAAGGATAATGCCTTCCAGTCTTGGAAATAATAGATCCCTTTTCTTCTGACTTCACAGACACTCGTCAGTCCTTTCACATCGATACCGCTGTTTAATATTCCATAGTATTCGTGGTCTTGACTTCTTTGAAATACCAGCATTTGCGGATATGATCCGGCAAAGACATCTTTTTCAAGTTCCGCCTGAAACACTTTATCTTCTATCGTGATCTTTATCTTCATGTTTTAGATAAAGACACAGTGCTCCTGTGTCTATCCTCCTATTTCAGATTGTTCTGTGCCCAACTTTGAACGGTGACTTTTGATTCTGCAGCATCTGCGCCATGGATGGCCAGACCCTGACCGACGCTTGCGCCTTTGCAGTATTTCTTAAGTGCCTGAGCAGAACCTGCAATGCCGCTTCCTTCGTGCGTCATGAGCGGAAATACCTTTTTGTCTGTAAAGTCGAGCTTTTCCAGCTGGGTAAAGACCGCACATGGATAAGTGCCCCACCAGCACGGTCCTGCAACCACGATATTGTCGTATGCGCTGATATCATCGAGATATTTTTTCAGTTCCAGTCTGGCCTGCTGACGCAGTTCAATTTTGGCTTCTTCGGTACACTCCATATAATCTTTCGAATATTCTTTCACTGTTTCGATCTCAAACAGATCCGCGCCGACAGCCTCAGCGATGTATTCAGCCACAATCTGAGTGTTTCCTTTCTTCAGATCTCTGATCGAGCCATTCACGTAATTCTGCCCTTTTCTTGAATAGTAGATAACAAGATTTTTCGCCATCATCATAACCTCTTTTCTTTTTCATCCTCATAATATATTTATGATCTTAATGAATCAATCTCATTTTTTCCATTGATCGATAAGTTTTACTTATCATTTCATGGTATAGTACTTTTATGGAACTCAAACAGATCGAATACTTCATCACTGTGGTCGACAGCGGCAATTTCTCGCTGGCCGGAGAAAGATGCCACATTTCACAATCTGCGATCTCCCAGCAGATCAAAGCGCTGGAAAGTGAACTTGGTGTAGAACTGCTGAGCAGACACAACCGCACCTTTTCTCTGACCAAAGCGGGAGAACTTCTTTATCGTAAAGGATCGATCCTTCTTTTTGATGTCGAGCAGCTAAAGAAACAGCTTCAGAAACACGACGTTCTAAAAGAAAGCCTCAAGATCGGCTATCTCAACTGTTACGGAGGAACGCAGTTTCAGGACGCGGCAGCAACCTTTTCTGAGATTTTTCCGGATGTTGATCTGCAGATCATCGATGGCAATCACGAAGATCTCTATAATGCCTTAATAAGAGAGGATGTCGATCTCGTGCTCAACGACCAGCGAAGAGCTTTTTCCGACGATTACATCAACTTCGAGCTCGTAAAAAGCCACTGCTATATCGAGATCTCAAAGAATCATCCTTTTGCCAAACTGAAGCAGATCAACGTTGCCGAACTGAAGACGATACCATGTATCCTTGTTGCCGGAAGAGAACAGCAGACCAACGAAATGAACTATTACAGAGACATCGTGGGTTTTTCTTCAGAATTCCTTTTCGCCAAAAACCTGATGGAAGCGCGCATTATGGTCGCTGCCGGTAAAGGTTTCCTGCCGATCGAAGGAATCCGAAACGACGTCTATTACGACTCATCCATCGCTCTCATACCTCTGTGCAAAAAGGATGTTCCGGTGCTGAGAAACTACTGCGCATTCTGGAAAAAAGAAAATGCAAACCCTTATATCGAAGAGTTTGCGGATATCCTCAAAGATAAATTCTTGTTTGAAGATCAAGTGAATAATTAGCACAAAGTCATCTTTTTTCATAAATATCTCACTTACAGATCATCTCGAATATATATGTTTTGGATCTATGTATACATTGAAAAGTGTTCGCAAATCTATACTTTTATAAACATCTCGACAAACTGGAATTTGACGCGCTGTTAAATCAAATACTTGATATAGAAATACTTGTTCAGTCTGGGTTCTGATTTGTTTTCCCTCACAAATTCAAGTTCAAATCCACATTTCTCATAAAATTCTGATGCCTGAAATCCGTTGGTGCAGCAGTTTATGTTATTGAATCCTTGGCCGTCAAAGTTTTCTTCAACCGTTTTGATCAGCTGTGTTCCTATGCCTTTTCCTCTGTATACGTCCTTAACTACCAGTTCATCGATGTAGATTTCAGAAAAGAAGCTGGCCCCTGAAACAGCACCTATTATCTCATCACCGTGTTTTGCCACAAAACAAAACGGCATGTAATTGCATGAGATTCCATTGCTCGTTTCGTATTTTTCCTGTTCCGACTCTATAAATGTTTCGACCTCTGAGTCCAATTTGACTTTGTTGATCTCCATAAGCACCTCTGAAAACTTGAATTTGTTACTCCAAAACTCCCTTGATCGTCTCATCATAGTTTTCTGTGATTACAGTAATATGTTCTCCATTAGATCTGCACCCCGCTATGACCTGATGATTATCCTGTTTGAGTTGTTCAGCCGTACAATCAGAATCATCAAGCCTTGTTTCGATATCCGAGCCATGTGATTTTATTTCTTCAAAATGCGAATCGATATATTCATCTGACATGGCAAGACAAACGAATCTAATTGACCGAAGATACTGCTCATCGAAACTGTTTCTCCAATCAAAAGGGATATAACAGCCCTCAACAATGAGGTTCTGCTCATTCTCTACAGCAGTCTTTATGATCTCTCGAACGATCGGCCAGAGATAATCTGTAAGCTCATCATCGTCTTCCGGGGTAAGATCAGTAATGCCGCTGCGAATAAGTCCCATCTTTAAATGGTCAATCGAAAAATAAGGGTATTTGTATTTCTCAAGCATCCGTTGTGCCAGAACCGTTTTCCCGACATGTGATGCTCCCGTTATAATTATTACCATCTTTACCTCCGAAAATCTCGATTTGCCGGTTTACTCTGGCTCCTCATATACTTCCAAAAGGTGGCGGACTTCCTCAATAACATCAGCTTCGTTATCGGAAATCATTGCCTCCTGAAGCAATCCCTTTAATGGTTTGTGCAGTTCCGTCAGATCGTTCTGATAATACGGATCGAGATACTGATCCAGATAAAAGAGCAGCCGGCGTTTTGCGTTG
>JAFRJA010000130.1 GCA_017432545.1 Erysipelotrichaceae bacterium | reverse complement strand
GGACTATGAAAAGTTCTACGCTGCCGCATTGCTGGATGTTGAAGAGGCAAAGAAGACAAGGGAATACGGTCTGGATATTTTGAACCATCCCAACTGGTTTGATGCATCGTTTATATCCTGGATTTCCTATGATTCACTTCATCTTGAACTTCCCGATGGAAATCTATACTTTGCGCCGATCATTAACTGGGGAAAATACAGAGAAGAAAACGGTAGGCTTGTCATGCCTGTGACCGTTCGTCTGAATCATGCGATCGCTGATGGGTATCTGGTCGCAAACGTGTTCCGCCTACTGGAGAAAGAAATCAATTATTTTATTGGGCTCTAATCTATAACTTCGGATTTGTAGAGCAACTCTTTATCCTCCTTCTAGCGTATGGTACGTATACGTACCCTCTTGTTAAGACTGACAGTTATGATAATTTATAATCGTAAGGAAGATTGTAACTTTTCTCATTCATCTTCATGCGAAAAGCGGTTCGCATTAAAATAGGGGATGGCACCACTTAGGTACCCAGGTCACAGAAATGTGGCTTTTTAAATAATTTCATATATAAAATTTGCTTTAATAGATTTAAGATTTTTTGTGTGCATATGGAATACCAGACGCATCATATATGGTCATTAAGATGCTGTTTTTGTTCATTTCGAAAGGATAGCGTTTGTCAGACAGACTGCATCTTCTGAGTAATTGCCATTCTCAGAATATTGAGTATGAATTATAATTTTATAAAGTGAAGAATACGGATCCCTTAAAAGTTCTATTTATCTCTCATAACAGCTCCCGACTTCTCTCAGGAAGAAACGACATGGCTGCCAGAGTAGAGAGGACACTGAAAAAGTTTGCCTCTGATGAAATCAGCTTGGCTGTGACATACAGTTCATGTGATGGAAAAGAAACGTTGTTTATTGATGATGGAATCACCTATTATCCTATCGACGCAGGTCTTTCTGTGGGACTGAGCCAGGAAGAATGGGAGCATTCCAGATGTAAGCTTCTTAATGTGATCGATGACTTTCAACCTGATCTGATCCAGTGTTTTGGATCTGAATATCCGTTTGGCGTCATATGCAAAGATGTGTCTGTTCCGGTCGTGATCCACATGATGGGCTTTTTAAACATATACTACATGACGATCGATTCGGTAATTCATTATTCGGCCGATGACGATCCCAATAAAGACCTTACCGTTGTCAAAGTAATCGATGAGGAACGTCCGGATCGAAATGAAATAGATCAATTCGCCAGAAAAGAAACATTCAACAGCGCGGTCGAAAGAAAAACCATGGAGCTGAACCGTTACTTCTTTGACAGGACCGCATGGGACGAAAGGATCGTCAGATATTTTTCAGGAGGAAAGTATTACCATATTGAGGAGCCCATCAATCATGTCTTCTATGATTCGGACAGAAGATGGAACTTCACGAAACGCGACAGAATAAAACTGCTGTCAGTATCATCTTCAGATCATCGTAAAGGAAACGAAATCGTCTTAAGGACGGCCCGTATCCTTAAAGACATCATGAAAATGGACTTTGAATGGATCGTCACTTCGAACAGCGAGTCATTTGCGCCTTTTGAAAAAAGAACAGGCATCAGACACGAAGATGTCGATGTCAGACTTGTCGGCTATCTTTCAGCAGAACAGATCAAAGAGGAGTTGATGAATGCCGATTTTTTCATTCATCCTTCCATCATCGACAATTCACCCAACTCCATCTGTGAAGCACAGCTGATCGGCACCCCCGTCATTGCGTCTGATGTCGGAGGAGTGTCATCGCTTGTGAAGGACGGATACAGCGGATTTCTTTATCCGTACAACGAGCCGCATACGCTTGCTTTCCTGATCGGGGATCTTTGCGCATCAGAAGCCTGTCTGAAACAGGTCTCGGCAAACGAGATCAGCACATCGCTGGAAAGGCATGATCCCAAAAAGATCGCAGAATCTTTGCTCAGCGCCTACAAAGAGATCATAAATGATTTCAATAATATCCGCGAAAACGAAAGAAACGCTGACCTAAAACCTGAATACGACAGTATCTTGTCTTCCAACACGCATGCAGAAACTCCGATCATAAAGAGCGAAGATTACGAAACGCGACTGGAAAAGGCAAAAGATCAGATCTTCCGTCTTAAGAGAAAACTGGATAAGGAAAAACAGATAAACAAGTCAGACGAACTGATGATCAGAGATCTTCAAAACAGGATCCAGATTGCGGAAAACAAAGAAGAGAACGCCGAGTATCAATATCACATGATCAAAGACGCTACATTCTGGAGGATGACAAAATCATTGAGAAAGACGATCGACGGAATGAAAAGGGTACCGGGTGTCAGCGACATGATCGCAGATATCAGAAAAGTCGTCAGAAAGGATCTTCAGCATACCAGGAACACGGATTATATCAGGTACCTGAACACTGTCTTTTATGATGAAAACATTATCAGGCAGCGTTCCTGTGCATTCCCGGAAAACAAGCTGATAAGTATCGTAGTCCCTTTATACAACACCGGCATCCGTTACCTTAAAGAGATGATCGATTCGGTCATCAACCAGACATACTCTGACTGGCAGCTCTGCCTGGCAGACGGAAGCGACAGTTCTCATAGAAAAGTAGGAAATCTGTGTCGGAACTATTCCGGAAAAGATAAACGCATCTGTTATAAAAAACTTGACAGAAACCACGGAATCTCTGAAAACACAAACAGATGCCTGGAAATGGCAAAAGGCGAGTATGTCGCTTTCCTTGACCACGATGATGTGCTGCATCCTTCGGCGCTTTTCAAAGCGATGGAGGCCATAACGGGCAGCGGAGCCGATTTCATCTATAGCGACGAGGCCACCTTCAGAAGCCCTGATCTCGAAGACATCGAGCTGTATCATCATAAACCGGATTATGCTCCGGACAATCTCAGAGCCAACAATTACATCTGTCATTTCACGGTCTTCAGAAAGGAGCTGCTGGATAAAACCGGATCTCTGAGGAGCGAGTATGATGGCAGCCAGGACCATGATCTTTTTCTGAGACTGACTTCTGTTGCCGAAAAGATCATCCACATACCGGAGGTCCTTTATTTCTGGAGAGCTCATCCTGAATCGCTGGCATCGTCGATCGACGCCAAAGACTACGCTGCCGCTTCCGGGATCCGGGCCGTTCAGAACTTTATAAATACGACAGAGTATCCCGGCAGAGTCGAAAGTTCGACAGCCTTCCCGACCATATACCGCATCAGGTATGACATCATTGCCCAGCCCAAGATCAGCATCGTCATCCCGTCATGCGATCACATCGACGATCTGGACAAATGTATCAGATCGATCGAGGAACTATCGACTTACAGGAACTTCGACATCGCTGTCGTGGAAAACAACTCGCTGGATGCGGACACGTTTGAATACTACGAAAAGATCTGCGCTGAATACGAAAATGTAAAAGTAATAAGATGGGATCACGAGTTCAATTTTGCAGCGATCAACAATTTTGCCGTAAAACAAACCGATGGCGAATATATACTGTTGCTGAATAACGACACCGAAGTCATTACGCCGGAGTGGATCGAAGAAATGCTGATGTATGGGCAGAGAAAAGATGTCGGCATCACCGGCGCCATGTTGTATTATCCGGATGACACGATCCAGCACGCGGGAGTCGTTCTGGGTCTCGGTGGTGTGGCAGCACATGCTTTCAGCGGTGTTAAAAGAGGAACTATCGGTTATATGGGGAAGCTGCACTTTGCCCAGGATATGTCAGCCGTAACGGCTGCATGCATGCTTGTCAAGCGCGAACTGTGGGATGAAATTGGTGGAATGAATACAGACTTTGCCGTTAATTTCAATGATGTCGACTTCTGTATGCGCGTCAGAAAGAAAGGTTATCTTGTCGTTTGGACACCGTATGCCGAGCTGTATCATTACGAGTCAAAAACCAGAGGTTCAGATGTTGAAGATCCTGTAAAAGCTTCCAGATTCGCTTCAGAAATATCTTTGTTCAGGAAGATCTGGAAAAACGAACTTGAAAAGGGAGATCCGTATTATAATTCGAATTTCTCCCTGTCGGTTTTATATCAGAAAACAAGATTCTGACTTTTGATGCAATAGCTACTGTGCTGTTTTTCGTCATTGATCACAGGCAGTCTTTGTATATCTCAACGACATCATCGCTGTCCAGCGAAACGAAAGTGTTCGTCAGCCTGCCTCCTTCGCACGCGTGCTCTGTCATGGCTCTGAAATGGGTCTCATCGATACTCAGTTCGCTCAGACTCATCGTAATGCCGTTGTTTCTGAAGAAGCGCTCCAAAGCATCAATTCCTGAAAGAGCAAGTTTGTGCTCGTCGCTTCCTTCAAGACCCCAGACGTTTTTGCAAATACATTAAGACAAAAAAGAGAAGGCGGTTATTATACCATCAATATTTAGACGTTAATCAGACGTTAATCAGACGCTAATTATGAGCTTGAACGAGGTTTAATAAAAAAGTATTTTTTTATTCTGACGATTCAATATCATTTCTACACATGATTTGCGTATATGGTACGTATACAGACCCCCTTGCAGAACTGTATTGATCGAAAACGCAGGTTTTTAATTCCGCTTATTAAGTTAAAGCTAGGATAATCTATAATATTTTTTTGTTTCGTCATATTTTATAGAAGCATACACCATTGGACTATAGAGTTATAATATGGACATGAATATAAACCGATTGATAAAGAGAATAATCAGCTTCTTTATAATCATCTCTTTTTTAAGTGCTTGTGCTCAAAGGAAAGAGCCGGTTGTAATAGATGACATAAATGACCTGCATGGTCTCAAAGTTGGCACCATGCTGGCATGGGAATGCGATTATCTTCTGACCGGAAGAGAAGATATGAAACTTTATCGCTATGATCAGATCTCCGATATGTTGATGGCATTAAATTATGACAAGATCGATGCTATCGCGGTTGATATGCTGCTGTGGGATCTGATAAATAATGCATCAAACGGCCTCAAGATGATTGAACCGCCTTTTGGAAGAACCGGTTATCTTCTCTATGTCCACCCGGATCACAGAGATTTCGTTGATCAGTATAATGTTTTCCTGAAAGAATTCAAAAAGACCGATACATATAAAGACCTTAGTGAAAGGGAACTGAATTTTGACGGCACTTATGATGCCCCTGATATTCCTTTGACAGGTAATGGCAATACATATAAGATTGCCTTTGATATTTCTGGTTATCCGCGGGCTTTTTATGATACTGAAAAGGACGAAGTGACCGGTTTTGATATCGAAGTACTGAAACATTTTGCGAATGAATATGATTATCAGCTTGATTTTGTGCCGACTGATTTCAATGACGCTTATGCTGGCCTTCAGAATGGAATCTATGATGCCATAATCGGTTATCTTTCGGATGCCTATAAAGAAGCAGTGGAGAACGTCGGTATCATTGTCACTGATGTCTATGACGAGATACCGCTTGTTTTTGCCTGTAAGGAAACGACAGGAAACATTGATGTTGATATGAATTCGCTTGAATAGGAGGAAAAAATGGAAGATTTCATAAAAAAGATCCTCAACAGTATCTATCTGACTTTTATTTTTGAAAAACGTTACCGTTTCTTTCTGGAAGGGCTTGGGAATACTCTTGTTTTGACGCTTGCCAGTTTTCTGATCGGAACGCTGTTTGCCATAATATTGTGTGCCATGGCCAGAAGTGAAAACAAAACTCTTAACAGGTTATCGAAATTTATTACTTCTCTGTTTGTTGAAATACCTTCCATGGTCTTACTGATGATCATGGTCTATATTATCTTCGGACGTACGATCCTGCCGGTTTTGCTAGTAGTCATATTTGGTCTTTCCTTGAAAACCGGGGCTTATCTGGCTGAGATCTTCTATACTGCCATCAGTACCGTCTCTCCGGGAGAGATTGAAGCCGCCCGCACTTTGGGTATGAGCAAGTGGCAGGCTTTCCGTTTGGTCATGCTTCCTCAGGCTGTAGAGACAGCATTGCCTTTATATAAGAATCAGTTCATCTTTACCATGCAGGAAACATCTATAGTCGGCTATCTCGCGATCATCGATCTGACCAGGGCCTCATCGATCGTTTCTTCAAGGACCATGGACGCATTCTTTGGCCTTATTTCAGTCACGATTATTTATTTTGTGATCGGTTTTACCGCCAAGAAGTTTTTTGATCTGTTTGGTAAACAGAAGCATATTAAGGAAGAAGAGGTGAAAGTATGATTGATATCAGAAACATCACCAAGAGTTTTGAAAACGGACCGATTTTAGAAAACGTATCCTTAAATATTGAAAAAGGTGAAACGATCGTCATCATCGGCGGATCGGGTTGTGGCAAGAGCACATTACTTCGCTGTATCAACAGACTGATCACTCCTGAAAAAGGGGAGATCTATATCGATGGAGAAAACATCCTTGATCCGAATATTGATATCGATAAAGTACGCCGTAAGATGGGCATGGTCTATCAGCATTTTAATCTGTTTTCTCATCTCAATATCCTGGAAAACATCATTCTGGCTCCGGTAGAAGTCAATAAGATGAATAGAGATGAAGCGATAATTGAAGCAAAACAGCTTTTACAGCGGGTTGGCCTCTCAGGCAGGGAATATCATATGCCTTCCCAGCTTTCGGGTGGACAGAAACAGCGTGTCGCCATCGCCAGGACGCTGGCTATGCATCCTGAGGTGATCCTGTTTGACGAACCTACCAGCGCTCTTGATCCGACCATGGTCGATGAAGTTGAAGCGGTCATCAGAGACCTTGTCAACGAAGGCATGACTTCTGTCATCGTGACCCATGAGATGCGTTTTGCCCGGAATGTTGCCAGCAGAGTGATCTTTCTGGCTAATAAGCACATTTACGAAGAAGGAACACCGGAAGAGATCTTTGATCATCCTCAGAAGCCTTTGACTCAGCGTTTCCTGTATCGTTCAAGGATGTTTGAAAAACAACTGCTCAAGGAAGAACTTGATCTCTTAGGTTTAGCCAGTGAGATGAAACAGTTCCTCAACGGTTATCAGCATAATGGCAAACAGATGAAACTGACATCTGTCATCATCGATGAACTGCTATATCCGCTTTTTAATCATCCTGATGGAGTACAAAAAGCTACGATAAGGATGTTATGTTCCGACAATTCAGAATCACACATGATCCAAATCTATCTGAGTGATATCAAATCCGATCCTTTGAAGGAACCTTATCTTGATGAACTCAACATCAGTCTTATGGAGCACTATTCACATTTTGTTTTCAGTAAACCTACTGAACATGGTTATGTTGTGAATATCCAGATGTAAACTATGATTTTTATCACTCGTTGAAAAGAAAAAAAGCGAGCTGTTTTAGAACAACTCGCTGATTTTTGAATAGCTGTTTTCAAGGCCATCGGATTTTATCTTTTCAAACTCAGTTTATTATTCCTTAACTTCTGAATGATATTGTTTATAAATAGTTCAAAGTAAAAAATCAATAGCCTTATCTTTAGTTTGTCCTTAACTTCACGTAAAATATATATGTATCTGAAGGTAAAAATGAAGAAGAAAGAAAAAGCGAAAGAATATCTATTGGTGTTGCAGCGTTACCGCAGTGTAATAACTTTGATCGCCTGCACTGTGACGCTTGCTGTTACACTTTATGCAATCGGGATGGCTCTTGTTGATTATGTGACAGATCATCGGGATATTATTGATCTGTTCAAGTATTTCACAACGCTTTCCAATATGCTGACGGCCTTGGCTGCCAGCTTCATCATTCCTTATGCCATAAACGGTTTCAGATCAAAACACTTCAGTTATCCGAAATGGGTCTCAATGATGCATTTTGCCGGAACTTCCTGTACGACCTTTGTCAGTTTCTTTACGGTATTTTTTATCGGCCCGTATAACAGGGAATTTGCTTTCGGAGACAGTAATTTCTATCTGCATGTGATCTGTCCTTTAATGGTCCTGATTTCCTTTATCTTTGTGGAATCACATTACAGGTATACAACTAAAGAATTTTTGATCTGTATGTTGCCGTTTTTCATTTATTCGATAATATATCTGATCAATGTTGTCTTTATCGGCCGATGGAAAGATCTTTATCTGCTTAATACTCTGCTGCCGTTTTATATAAGCCTGCCTCTTGTGTATATAGCTTATTTTGGTATCTCTTATCTTATCAAAACACTGTCACTCTATGTCAGTAAACTACAGCAGAAGAAGATGTTTTCACCTTGGGAAGTTGATGCGGATCCGCTTAATATCAAGATCGATGTCTATGGAATGGGTATTGATAAGGCTGTGCATATAAAAGATGATGATGAACTGAATGTTCCAATCGGTATTCTGGAAGCTTTAGGAAAGAAATACTCAATTGATATAAAAGAACTTATTAAAATATACACCAAGGGATTACTGGAAGGACTCAGAGATAATTCCCGAAAAGAGTTATAGGGATTATAGGAGCAGATTATGGAATGGGAAGTAAAACTAATTGAATGGATTCAAAGCAATTTAGGCGGCCTCTGTGTGAGCCTGGGTCGTTTTTTTTCGTTTATCGGCGGTGAAACAGGTCTTATGGTCCTGATAGTGATCGTACTGTTCTGCTGGAAGAAAAAAGCAGGGCAAAGGCTGGCCCTGATCATAGCCTCGCTTCATGCCTGGCTCTCAATGATAAAGGCTATTGTGAAGCGTCCAAGACCATATGCGCAATATCCCGACAGAGTAGAGGCATATGCGCCTGTTGATCCTGAATCTCCGGCAACAGATCTTGTGGCTCAGGGTTATTCTTTTCCAAGCATGCACAGTGCTGCAGTGGCAGCAGCATACTTTTCGTTAGCTAAAGAAGTAAATAAGAAATGGTTCTGGATACTTGCGGCAGCCTTGACCTTCCTGGTAGGCTTTTTCCGGGTTGCGACAGGCAATCATTATCCGACTGACGTTCTGGCCGGCTGGATCTTGGGTTTTGTAACGCTAGGGTTCTTTGAACTGCTCGATAAATATGTGAAAAAAGAATGGCTGCGTCATCTCATCCTGTTCTTATCAGCACTTCCGGGATTAATTTTTGTCAGGACAGCAGAATACTACACTTCTTTGGGATTACTGATAGGAGCGATCTTTGCGATCCCGTTTGAGAGAAAATATGTCAATTATCAGGAAACAAAAAGTGTCATAGCCATGATTCTTCGCACATTATGTGCTTTTGTGATCTATTTCGGTCTGAATAAACTGCTAAAACTGCCATTCAGTTCGGAATTCCTTTCGAGTGACAGTTTAGCTGCTTTGCTGGTCAGAACGGCCAGGTATACTATCATCATGTTTGTGATCATGGCCGTTTATCCTTTGATTTTCCCACTGTTTGAAAAGATCGGGAAAAACAAGGAAACAAATTAAGATATTGAAAAGGGGAATAGGAACATGGATGAAACTACTGAATTGGGTGTAAGACTTATCATTCTGTTTGTGCCCGGAATTATTGAAACATTTATCTACATGATCTGTCAGGATGACCAAGAACTCAGTGACAGAGATTTCTTCTTTAATGTCGTATTGGGTGCTTTTTGTAACATATTTCATAACCTATATTATTCTGAAACTGTTGGGTGAAAAATCTGCTTTTCTTGATGCTCTGATGAATGCGAACGTGAAGATCAACATGACAGAAGTACTGATCGCGAGCGTTTTGGCTGCTTTCATCGGTTTACTGGAAGCTATGGCGAAAAAGAAATTACTTCATTGGTACAAAAACCGTAACGAAAAAAACAAGAAAGTACGCCTTTCGGTATGGGATGATCTGTTTGAAGAAAAAGAGGGGAGCGAATGCCGCGTGAGAGTCATTCTGAATGAACAGGGCCTGATCTATGACGGTAATGTTGAAAAGTTCTCAGCATCTTTATTCCCTTCCTTATCGTCAAATAAAAAAGAACTATATCTGAAGGATGCGATAAGATATGATCTGAAAACTGGCGAAGAACTCAAGAGTGATATCGAGGGAACATATGTTCAGATCACAGATGATGAAAGTGTCGTCGTTGAGTTAGTGAGATAAGAGCGCCAGTTAAGGATAGATTATGTCAAAGAAAACAGGGATAGCAGCGATCATATTGAGCATACTGGCGATCTGTGTATCAGTTTACAGCTTATATAGAAACTCGACCCAATTGGAAGAGATCAAGGAAAAAATGGATATTCAGTATGTCCTGTATCTGGGAACGAACGATAAGGATACATATGAGCCGTTCGGAACACCTGATGAATGCAAGGCAAAGGCGGATGAGGTGCCGACAAAGCATTTTGAAGGTTTCACGATCCAGGATGCCAACGGCGGCTGGACAAACGATAATGGTACCGTAGATCACGAATACACCATTGTGATTATTCTCACTGATACAACACTGGATAAGATACAGGCCGCCTCAGATGATCTGATCAAAGAATTCAATCAGAGTTCCATACTGATCCACGAAAATGTCACGAAGGCATATTTCTATGACGGATCAGATAACTGATTTATACAAGTCATGGAAACATGACTTTTCAATTGTTAGTATCTTTTTTCAAATAATATCTATAAAAAATTCATATAAAATTCAGTTCCGCATCTGCTGTTTGGTTATAAAATGGTAAACATATGAAAAAAAGAAAACTGAACAACAGAGCGCTTATTCACCTGGTGCTGTCAGGAATGCTGGTGTTTTTCTTTTTACTGGCTTTGGGATTTAAAAACGGTAAAGCTGAGATTGTAGAAAGATATATAATTAATGATTCTCTCTATGTGAAATTTGATCATAAAGTTTCCTGTTTTCTTAATGACGAGTGGACAGACACCGATGATGATAATATCCTTGTTATTCCGGTATCGGAAGCTGAGGATACACTTAAAATAAAGAATTCTTCAGGTAATGTTTATACTTTGGGTAATGACCTTTCTGAACTGATCGATTATGATGATTCGCAAATCTATCTGGCAAAAGGAGCAAGTGACTCAATTTCCTATCCGGCATCACAAAACGCAACTGTTACTTATACCAGTGAAAATGATAATGTTGTTTCTGTTGATGAAAAGGGAACACTCTATGGAAACAATAACGGTGATACTACTGTTCAGGTTAAGATCAATGATCTGACATACAGAATAGATGTAACGGTAACCGATCTTATTGTCCCGGTTAATGGCGAATTTGATTATGATAAACCATTCATCACCCCTGATCTGTATACCAAAGAAGAAAACGATCTGCTCGATGAGATCCTGGTATCCAGAGTCGAAAAGGTCGGGTATAAGACCAGAGCTGCCGCAGTTGAAGCAGCCAGATTTCTGGCTTTGGAATTTCCTTACCGAATTCATTATTTTACGGAAAACGGCAGGATCGATTCCTATGTAGGTTTATATTGTGATGGTGAAGGAAGATACTATCATAAAGGCCTTTATCTTGATGAATCAAGATATGCGTTGTTAGATAGTGAACTTATCTCAGATAATCCGGCATATTGGGGAGAGATCGTTTACGATTACACCAACGATCAGTACTGGCCTAACGGTATGGATTGCAGCGGTTTTGTGTCATGGTGTCTATTACAGGCAGGATATGATCCCGGAGATCTAGGAGCAGGAATTGCCGAATGGGAAGATCTGAGCGACCTTGGTCCGAAGATCGATTTAAGAAGTTCTCTTGACGAAATCAGAACCGGAGATCTTCTGGTCGGAGGAGATGATCCAATCGAAGGAGGACATATCGCTATCCTGGTCGGGAAGAAAGATGGATACTTTTATGTAGCAGAATCGCAGCAGACAAGCGAATATTACTGGGGTTACTGTATCAGAAAGTATTCGGCTGAAGAACTGCTTGAATATTTCTTCTATCGGGAAGATATGAGTGCCTACTATGGAGATGACGGCGTTCTTACTGATTACTGGCTGGATTAATAAAAGATAATACCTTAGCAGCACAAGCCGTGGAAACATGTCTTTTTAAGTCCGTTTTGATGATATTATGTTAAGATTTTTTGAAAATGTCCCACAAGTACCATAGTTATTTCGTTCTATGGGCTTTGATTCGTTTTGGTTTCTTTGGTTGGCTTTAGGAAATGCCCAGCAAGGCTAACGGCTTAATACAATGATATTGAATGCCTCAAGACCCATTATTCATCGTCTATTCGGCATTCAAATCAAAGAATTAAACAAGGATAACGGTGGGACATTTTCAAAAAACCAAACTATGGGACATTTTCATTCAATCGCGACACCGTTTTGATGATATTATTTGATATATAAT
>JAFRJA010000016.1 GCA_017432545.1 Erysipelotrichaceae bacterium | reverse complement strand
TGACAGATTCAGGATCGAATGCCCTATGGCATTTAAGAAGCAAGGAGATATCCTGATACCTCAGAAAGATCTGAAAAGGAGACAGGATTCAGATCAGATCATACTGTAGCTAGAAAATGTGACAGGGAATTTAGGATTAATACTCATCAATAATGTCGATAAATAAGATAGTTCATACGATCTTGCGGAAGCAAAACAAAATCTCTGTATTTCAAGAGATTTGTGTGTTTTCAACTCTTATATTTTCTTCAGAGATTGATCCATGAAGTAGTTTCTGAGAATTTCATTGACTTTTTCTGATATCCCTTTCCGGTCCCTTTCATAACAGCAATCAGGTCAACATCCAGTCTGAAAGTGATCGGTTCTTTTTTTGGTTTAATATTGAAATACTTGAATTTTGCTTTATACAGCTTTGCAGGAATACCTGAAAGCTGACCTATAGAAAAAGACCGGCGCTTTTACCGGTCTTTATCAGGTAATTCTGATCTCAGGAACGACGAAGCTTATTCTTCATCTTCTTTGATCATCAGTCTGAAGACATCGTCGATATCATCAATGCCAATGACATTCATGACATGGCCGACAGCCGCCAGAGTCATGTTGTAGTTGTGCCTCATACGGTTTAAAGTGGCCGCGGAAACATCATAGTTTTTGACGAACTGGCTCTGAGTGATATTCTTTTCATCCAGGGTCTTAAAAAACGGGGCGTAATCGATCTGTGAATCATTCAAATAATTGTTTTTCATTTCGTGCCTTTCAGATTAATTAAACAAGAATACTCCGAATCCGCCGATGAGAAACATCATTGCGTATTGTCCTTGTTTTCGATTCAAATATAGATCATTTGTTTTATCTCCGCCATATCCAGATATTTACAGGATGCTTTTGAAATATAATATATTTAACAAGCAAATAAAAATATCGAAGGTATCATTATGAGTAAACAGTCATTTCGCAACCTGATCGTCTACGAGATCTACCCCACCTCTTTTTTTGATGGCAACAATGACGGTATCGGTGATCTCAAAGGCATCACTTCCAAACTTGAATACATTGCCGATTTGGGCTTCAATGCCATCTGGTTCAACCCTTTCTATGTTTCGCCTTTTCTGGACGGAGGCTATGATGTTGAAGACTTCTTCGATGTCGATCCCCGTTTTGGGAACATGGGCGATTTCAATCGGGTGGTCAAAAAAGCTCACAAGCTTGGCATCAAAGTCATCCTGGACCTGGTAGCCGGCCACTCATCTTTCACCAACCCCGCATTCCTGAAAAGTGCGCAAGCCGATAGAAACGAATACAGTGACCTCTTCATCTGGAATGACAACCCCTGGGACAAGGAAGGCGGACTGATCTCCGGCTTATTCAACCGACATGGCTGCTACATGGTCAACTTCTTTGCCCACCAGCCGGCTTTCAACTACGGCTTCAAGCAGATCGATCATCCCTCCTGGCAGATGTCCTATCAGGATAAAAGAACTTATGTAGCCAGAGAATACATCTTAAACGTGATGAGGTTCTGGCTTGATAAAGGAGCCGACGGTTTTAGAGTCGACATGGCCGATTCCTTAGTCAAAAACGACGAAGACAAGTCCGCCACCATCGAAGTCTGGAACTATCTGTTCAGAAAGATCAGGAAACAGTACCCCAAGGCATTCTTTGTCTCCGAATGGTCTTATCCGGAGCGTTCCTTTAAGGCCGGTTTCGACGCCGACTTCGTCTTAGACCACTGGGACAACTTCTATCACCGGATGTTTCGAAGTGACGATTCCACCAGAGGTACTTCCATCATCAACGGTGAAGGCGATATCTCTTTCACGCTCAAAGACATGAAAGAAAGATTCAGACAGGCTGAGATTCATAAGAGTTATCTGGCCCTGATCTCCGGCAACCACGACAGCTGGCGTATCGCCAATTATTTGGATCATGAGCAGCTTAAAATGTTCTATATGTTTCTCTTGTGTATGCCGGGCATCCCCTTTGTCTTGTATGGCGATGAGATCGAAATGAAGACCTCTGATCTTCCTTCCAAAGACGGCGGTTATCAGCGTACCGGTACCAGGATCCCCATGATCTGGAACGACAGCAAGCCGTATCACGGTTTCACTAAAGCGGATGAACCTTATCTGCCTTTTAGTGATGAAAACACCGTTTCCGTCAAAACAGCCATTAAAGACAAGGACTCGATCTATAACTTCATCAAAGAATTGATAAGTCTGCGCAAAAGGATCAAAGACTTAAGTGATCCCCATGTTGAAATAAAAGAAAAGGACAGAGTCTTCAGTTTCCAAAGAGGAAACTATACTCTGATCCTTAATATGTCTGCTAAGGAACATGCCTTCAAAGGCAATGTGATCATCTCTACCCTGCCCTTTACCGGAAAACTTCCGGCGGGCTGTGGTGTTCTTATCAAAGATAATTAATCAAGAAGATACTTATATGCCGGTATCACCTCGATAGTGAAACCCTCTGTTTCGATCGTTTCTTCTTCGTTATATGTAACGATCTGAAGTCTGCAGCCGGGTCTGGTTTTGGCGAATCTGAGCAGATTATCTACTTCTCTTTTTCTGGCATCTCCTGCGATCGAATAAGCGACCTGCACAGCCAGGTTTTCTTCCGGCAGGAAGAAATCGATATCGACTTTCGTCTCGACCGATTTCAGATAGAAAAGTTCCTGATCGTATCTGTTGTGAAGACAGATTGCGACCTGGTTCGCCAACAGCGAACTGTTTTCATCGATCAGAAACAGGTTCAGCAAGCCGTTATCGTTGAAATAATATCTGGGCTTGCTTTCTTTTTCGACGAAATAAGCGAAATAGTTTCTGGTATCGAAGATCAGATACGCATCTTTCATATAAGTCACATAGTCGATAAGCGAGTCCTTGCTGATGGAACAGCCGACACTTTTGACGACATTATGAAGCTTGGTATATGAGATCTCGTTTTTAAGCGCTTCAGCGATCTTCTTGACTATCAGTTTCAATGCATATTCATTGCGGATATTATTCCTGCTCATGATATCCGAAAGAAGGATCTTCTGATACACATTGGAAACATATTCTCTTTTTGACCTGATATTTAGTGTTTCAGGAAAACCGCCGAACTTATAATACTCATCAAATAGTCTTACGATCTTTCCTTTTGATGATGTTTTCAACAAAGCTTTTTCATCATGATCGATCTTCTTTCCATCAAGGAATTCGGAAAAGGAAAACGTACTGATGTATTCGGGGATATAACGGCCGCCTAAAGTTTCACTGATCTCTTTGCTTAACATTTTGGCATTGCTGCCGGTAATATATACGAATTCCTTGCGATCAGCCATCCTTCGGGCAAATTTCTCCCAGCCTTCGATATTCTGAATTTCATCAAAGAAATAATATCCCTTTTTGTCAGTCAGTTCATTCTTCACCAGTACGATATCGTTGAAATCGGACATCTTGAATTCCGCCAGCCGTTCATCTTCAAAATTGACATAGATGATCTGATCCCATTCAACGCCCTTGCCGATAAGATCTTTTACGATCGAATACAGCAGCATAGTCTTCCCGGCTCTTCTTAAACCGACCAGAACATAATTCAATTCGTATTCAAAAGTATATTCTCTTTTTACCAGATCGACGGATCTGATTATTTCATGCTGATCGAATATGACTGTTTTAATCACATCATGGTTCATAAAGAGCCTCCTTTTCCCGGATATAATATTCTTATTCTGTCGAGTATATTCTACAATATATTACTATTTTTGTCGATTATATTCGACAGATTTAAACTACCTCTTTTTTGGCTGAATGAGTCTTTGACTTATATATAAGTACATCTGATAATGTTTGCCGCTAAAAAAGGCTATTACAAATCATTCGTAACAGCCTTCTCTTTATCCTTAACTTTCTTTAATATATGGAATGACATCCTTCATTAGATCGAATGATGACGATCTGTGGATATCCCGGTATTTCTTATCTTCTTTTCTCATGTATGTCATCAGTGCTCTTGTCCAGACCTCGATGGAAAGATCTTCATAATCATTTCCCTGTACCGAATCATAGATCCTGATGATCTCCTTGGCCACATTCACATAATCGTTCTCTTTAATGAAAGGATCGTTTTCCTGGATCCGATCGATGCAACGCATCGCATACATGACACTTAACATGTAGTCATCCTCAAGATTGCCCTTGAAGTCACTTCTGGTGATCACCTGATACAGTTCTTTCAGTTTTCTGTCGCGATAATTTTCCAGTATCAATATTCATCCTCCTTGAAAGTATGGTTAAATATAACATTTTCAAGGTGTAAAAAACCTGCCAGCTTCAGATACTAAAACACCATCCCTTGAGGAATGGTGCTTTTCGATGAAATATTGACCAGATCAGGCCTTGGTGATCGTCTTGCGATAGAAATCGCTGCCGTTGTCATCATGATCTCTGTTGATCACGACTTCCATGCGTTCATCGAGATAATAGTGGAAAGTGATCTCGAAAGGCCGGTTCAGATAACGCCAGAAGATCTTCTGTCTTAACAAGGCGGCATCATGAGTGCCGATGATCTCCGCCTGCTTGTCATCGGGACGCTTTGCCGAGAATTTGGTATAACCGGAAGATCTCCTGATGCCCTGTTCACTAAGATAGGCATTAAAAGAAGATGACAGACAGCGGATATCGAAACTTGGAAGCAGGTCGTAAGCGATATAGGTATAGGACAAAACGACAGGACGATCATCGCCCGTTCTAAGTCTGACGAAATAATGGATGTAGTCCTCATCGCCGATATCGAGCTCTTTGGCGATCTGCGGATTGTCTTTTCCCTGAATGATCCGATATTCAAGCAGTTTGGACCCCGGTTGCCAGCCAAAACTTCTGATCTCATCGGAAAGAGAATGCTGACTGATGGGGTCATTGACGCTGTTTTCCGAATAGTCACTACTGACAAAACTTCCGTTTCCGGGAACACGGCGAATGTACCCTTTTTTTGAAAGATTGGTCATCGCCTTGTTTACGGTCATGCGACTGGCCGAAAACTGTTCACAAAGCTGGGCTTCCGAAGGGATCTGCTGATCAGGCATCAGTTCCCCGTTTTCGATCCTGCTGATAAAAAACTGTTCGATCTCTATATACTTGGGATTGCTTTTCATTTCCATATATTCCACCTCTATTATAACAAGGTAGTGTCAAAAATAGACACTTTCCTCTAATTTATGTATAAGCAGCGGCAGCTGCTTATAGCTGAATTAATTACTCGTCTTTCAATAAAAAGACGGATATCTGCTATCATAGTTTTGGCACAACCAGAAAGGATATC
>JAFRJA010000129.1 GCA_017432545.1 Erysipelotrichaceae bacterium | reverse complement strand
CGTGCCGGCTTAGTTGATCCCTTGGATTACTACTTAACCAGACATAATCTTAAACTAAGTTTGATTTAACTGAACCGCCCACTGCCGAACGGCACGGTGTGGTGGTGTGAGAGGGGCTAGAAAATAGCCCCTACTCGATTGAGCGATCAATTTAAAATGGTGGCTCTGTTATAATTAAACCGTGCAATAAACTGTTGAAGATAAATGGATAAATATCGATATCAGTTCCCTGTTTGTGAAAACGATACAGGAGTTTTTTGACAACTATATCCCTTCCCGCAAGGTCCAACATCTTCTCATTCAGAATAAACAGATCCTTTTAGATGGCAATCCCGTCAAAAGAGAAGATGATATCGTCGGTTTAAATCTGGATATAAACCTTTATCCGGAAAGCCGTCATTATGAAGAAGTATCTCTAAAACCGGATGTCATCTATGAAGACGAGATCATCCTGATCGTCAATAAACCGAAAGATATCCTGGTCCACAGTGATGATGAAAAGGAAATCACGATGAATAAAATCGTGGAGTCATATTATAAGGATCAAAATTATATCAGTGCTTTACCGATCCATCGTCTGGATAAGCAGACCAGCGGTCTATTGGTTTATTCCAAATCACCTGTCTTTCAGCCGATCCTGGATAAGCTGTTATCAGAGAAACAGATCCGCAGGAACTATCTGGCTTTTGTACAGGAGAAGATGAAGATTGGTGAAACGATGGTTATCGATAAGCCGATCGGCAATGACCGTCACAATTCTAATAAACGGATCATATACAAAGATGGTCAGAAAGCCCTGACCAAAGTAAGATGTCTTGCCTGCAATAAAGCGAAGAATTATTCGGTATTACTGTGTACTCTGGATACGGGCAGGACGCATCAGATCAGAGTCCATCTGTCTTCGATTGGTTATCCTATTCTTAACGATGAATTGTATGGAGTAAGTTCCGATCTATGTATCAGGATGGGACTGTTTGCGCAAAGTGTTGATCTGTATCATCCTTTGAAAGAAGAGAATATGTTTATTGAGGCAGAGCTGCCAAATGATCTGAACCGACTCTATCAGGAGGCTTTGTGATGAAGACCAATGCGATGCGGATGCTGGATAAGGAAAAGATCGCTTATGAAGTTCTGGAATATGAGATCGATAAGGATAAGTTCTCCGCCGGAGCTGTCAGTGATCTTCTTGGTTTGAAACATGAACAGTGCTACAAGACTCTGGGTCTTCTTCATGACCATGATGTCTATATCTGTGTAATCTCCGCTGATGATGAGATCGATCTCAAGAAGGCTTCAAAAGCTTTAGGTGTAAAGAATCTGGAAATGGTCCATGTGAAGGATCTGCTTAAACTCGTGGGTTATGAAAGAGGAAGCGTTTCACCGATCGGGGTCAAAAAGAATAAGGGAATTTATTTTGACGATGAAGTAAACAATCATGAGATCATCGAGATAAGTGCCGGGGCCTATGGACTCGGGCTTAAACTGAAACGTGATGAACTTCTGAAATATCTTGATGCGATAGTTGTTGATTTGGTTAAAGACAAAGATGAAATATGATGCACTGATCGTAGCTTCGGGTAAAGGTCAAAGATCCAATCTCGGCTACAACAAAGTATTCTATGTAATGAAAGACGGAAAGAATGTTCTGGATCATTCTCTGTCTTTATTCATGGCTGATCCGGATTGTGAAAAGATCGTTGTCGTGACCAACGAAGAATACTTCAGCGAAATAAAAGATGATCAAAAGATAATAAAAGTAAAAGGCGGCAAGGAGCGTAAGGATTCAGTCAATAACGGCTTAAAAGAAGTAAGCAGTGAATATGTGCTGATCCACGATGGCGCAAGACCTTTCCTTCATCCGGAAGCTTTAAAAGCCGTTAAAGAAAAACTGAATGAATGTGATGCCTGTGTCTTAGGTAGAATGGCTCTTGATACGATCAAGTATGTGGAAAATGGAAGGATCATGAGGACGATCGACCGCAATAATATATTCCTGGCTGAAACACCGCAGGCTTTCAAGAGTGAACTCATCAAGGACTGTTACGCCAGAGCTGATGAAACGATCTTTACCGATGATGCTTCTTTAGCCGAAGCCTTTGGCCATGAAGTGATGATCGTCATCGATGAATATGATAACCGTAAACTTACAACGCAAGAGGATTTCAGAAAACTATGATCAGAGAAGTTATCGTTGTGGAAGGTAAAAACGATACGAAAAGGCTGAAATCCTTTTTTGATGTGGAAACGATCGAAACAAATGGCTTGAATCTGAATAGGAAGACGATCGAACTGATCAGAGAAATAAATGGCAAAAGAGGGGTGATCCTGTTTCTGGATCCCGATACCCCGGGTGAAAAGATCAGGAAAAGACTCAACGACGAGATCAGTGGTTTAAAGAATGCTTTTGTGATCAAGAAAGAGGCCAGGACCAGTAAAAAAGTCGGTGTCGAACACGCCTCTAAAGAAGTACTGGAAGAAGCTTTGAATAATCTGGTGACCTATGGCGAATTTAAGGACAGTCTGAGTAAAGAAGAATTCTATGAACTCGGTCTTGCGGGTGAGAGCGATTCCGCTTCCAGAAGAGCGAAAGTGGCAAAACATTTTCATCTGGGCGAATGTAACGGAAAGACTTTATTCAAAAGGATCAATATGTTGGGAATAGGGTATAAGGACATCAAAGAGATATTATGATCGCCAATATCAGTTATGTAAAAGAAGTCATGGGAGAACTTAAGGCCAAGAAGAAATACGGTCAGAATTTTCTTATTGATTTCAATATCGTCGATAAGATCGCCAAAGGGGCCTGTGACAAGGAATTAAAGACGATCGAGATCGGACCGGGACTTGGTTCATTAACGGAAAGACTATTGGAATACTCTAAAGATGTCGATGCCTATGAGATCGATATCGATATGTATGAACGCTTAAAAGAAAATCTTAAGGATGAAAGACTTACTTTATATCACGAAGATTTTCTGGAGACTGATCTTAGTAAATATCAGGAGAAGATAAACATCTGTGCCAACCTGCCTTATTATGTGACGACACCGATCTTATTCAAGATCTTTGAATCAGAACTGGATATAAAGAAGATAACCGTCATGGTCCAGAAGGAGGTGGCAGACAGATTGAAAGCCAAAGCAGGCAGTGAAGATTATGGTGCTTTGAGTATCGAGGTCCAGTACCTTTACGATGTGAAAGTGGAAATGAATGTACCATCATCAGTCTTCTATCCGGCTCCGAAAGTTGAAAGCTCGGTCATATCCTTTACCCCGATCAGGGAAAGAGACAGAGAGTTTGAAGAAGAATTCTTCAAACTGGTCAAAAACTGTTTCCGCATGCGTCGTAAGACTTTACATAATAATCTCAAAGATCTTTATGATGAAGAGATGATAAAGAGAATTTATGGGGAATGCGGTTTTAAGGAAAACATCAGAGCGCAACAGTTGAGTCTCGATGATTTTATAAACATGTACAAAGTGATATATTGAAGACGATGAAAGATAAAGCCTATGCGAAAATAAATCTTTCTCTGGATGTGTTCAACATCAGGGAAGATGGTTACCATGATCTGAGTTCGATAATGTTGCCGATCATGTTTTTTGATGAACTGGAGATCAGTAAGGCTGCTGAAGATTCTTTTGACTGTAATCGTTCCTATATCCAACTCAACGAACATAATTCGATCGTCAAGATGATCAATATCCTGAAGGACAGATTTGGTATTGATGATCACTATGCAATCAGACTCAATAAACTCATTCCGACTAAAGCTGGTTTAGGTGGGGGAACTTCTGATGCGGCAGCGACCTTGAGGATCTTTGAAAGATTATATGGTTTGCGATTGAGTGAAGAAGAGATCATTGATATCTGTGTGAAAGTCGGGGCTGATGTACCATTCAATTATTTCAATGTACCGGCTGTGGTCAAGGGAATAGGTGATGAGATCGAACCGATCAGGCTGAAGAAGAAGTACTATATCCTGTTAGTCAAGCCAAGAAGCGGAGTCTCGACAAAAGCCGCTTATGAAGCATTGGATATGGATAAATGTGATCATCCTGATATTGAAAGATTAAGGGAAGCGCTGATCAGAGGTGATGATATTATGGGTCTATTAGGCAACTCTCTGGAACAGAGTGCCTTATTACTTAACGAGGAGATAAAGACGGTCAAGGAAAAGCTGAGCAGTTACAGGATCGGTGAAGTACTGATGTCAGGCAGCGGTTCAACGGTCTTCTGCATATCTGAAAACAAAGAAGATATCGCTTATCTCTATGATCAGATGTTGAAAGAGAGATACTACGTCAGATTTACCGAAACATTAAACCGTAATAGTATATAATTAATTAGAAGGAGAGTTTATGAATAACGCAATCATTTTCATAAAAGATGAACAGGAAAAACAGTTATCAAAAGCTCCATATCTGGGTGGTAATCTGCTTTTACATGCGATAAATGAGATCAGAAAACTTGATAATCTCCGTAATATCTATATCGTCGGAACAGACTCGATTATTCCGGGTTGTATCTGTAATAATAGTATAAAAGAAGTCATGGAAATCGTCTCCAAGGAACCGGGCAAGATCCTTATGGTTTCGCCATTGTTCCCGGACCTCAACGCTGATGATTTCAAAAAACTGCTTGCGAAAGATGGCAAGGGCACCGTTATTGTCTATGAAGGTGAACCTTGTGACTGTTTTGCGATCGATTATGACATGTTGTATGATTTCCAGAATCTTGATCTGGATATGATGGAGATCAAACATAAGAAGGTCAAGAAATATACCCTTGAAGATGCACTGGAATCAAAAGAAGAGAATCTTGATAATGTCGTTATCTTCGGTCTTTCTTCCAGTGTGGAACTGGTAAAAGAAGTCTGTCATTATCTCAATGTCGCCCCGGGCAAAGTCGATGTGAAACACTTTGCGGATGGTGAGACATTGGTTGAGATAGGTGAATCCGTCAGAGGCAAACACTGTTATATCATTCAGTCTACCTGCAAGCCGGTCAATGAGACTTTAATGGAAGTTCTCATCTGTATCGATGCGTTAAGAAGATCTTCGGCTGCCGAGATCACCTGTATCATTCCGTATTTCGGCTACGCCAGACAGGACCGTAAAGCTTCACCAAGACAACCGATCACTGCCAAGCTTGTCGCTTCGATGCTTGAAGAAGCAGGAGCCAACCGTGTCGTAACCTTTGACCTTCACGCTGCCCAGATCCAGGGCTTCTTCCGTTGCCCGGTCGATGATCTGACGGCGGTACCGATGATGGGCCAGTATTTCCGCCGCAAGAATCTGAAGCCGGAAAATCTGGTCGTCGTATCACCTGATCATGGCGGTGTGAAAAGAGCCCGCACGATGGCGGAGATACTGGGCTGCCAGATCGCGATCATCGATAAACGTCGTCCGCAGGCCAATGTAGCTGAAGCCTGCAACATCATCGGTGATGTCGCCAGCAAGCATGTCATCATCGTCGATGATATCTGTGACACCGGCGGTTCGCTGATCGCTGCTTCCAACCTGTTGAGAGAAAGAGGTGCCAGAGAGATCTATGTCTGTATCACACATGGCCTGTTCTCCAATAACGCAGCTCTTCGTATCCAGGATTCTCCGATCAAGGAAGTCGTTGTGACCAATACGATCGTTCCGGATAAGGAAGATATGGAAAAGACCGACAAGATCACGACCTTATCTATCGGATGGATGTTGTCGAAACTGGTACTGGCCGTTTCCTGCCACACTCCGGTCTCCGAAGTCTACGCTTTATACGAATAAGCCATATCAACCCCAGAGATGGGGTTTTAATATGCTTATTTTGAATTTGCATATTAAAAAGTTGTTATAAATCGGGTAGAATTTAGTCGAAAAGGGAAAAAGATGATCTATATCATGTCGGATATTCATGGCCAGTATAAACGTTATAAGGCCATGATGGAAAAGATCGAATTGAAAAGTGAAGACAAGCTCTATATCCTGGGTGATGTCATAGACAGGGGGCCGCAAAGCCTTGAGATCCTGTCTGATATCATGGACAGAGAAAATGTCGAACTTTTCTTGGGCAATCATGAACACATGATGCTGACATATCTTAATGGCACTGATACCATCAGCTGGTTCTATGCGCAAAACGGCGGTCGTATAACTTATGAGAAATATCTGCTTTTAAGCAGAGAAGATCAGAAGAAGATCGTAAACTATCTGTCCCAAAAGACAACAGTCGTTCGTTATCTCAATATCAATGATCATCACTATACTTTATCTCATACCAGTGCTCCTACTGATGGGAATGATCTTTTTACCCGAGACTTTGATGATCTGATGGATATCCAGGATATCGTCTGGAATGTCGGCTATGATTCGACCAACTATATCGTCTATAAGGAAGAAACGGATATTCCGGTAACCTTCATTTCCGGTCACATCATCTCAAGGCGCTTTACCTTGAGTAATGATGATGTGTTCATTCAAAAATATCCCAATGGCTATACCTGGATGGATATCGACTGCGGCTGCGCGATGGGGGAGAACTTCGGACAGCTGTCCTGTCTGAAGATCGATGATACGGGAGAGATAATCGACATAATGTATGTAAGTTAAAAAGGGGCTGTTACGAAATGAATCATCAGATTCATTATCGTAAGCCCCGTTTTTATTATGTTTTTTGAATCTTTCTTATCTGATAAAAGAATGAAGGTGTCCATTCCTCCGCATACTATATATGAGGAGTGCAAACCTAATATACTGTAGAATAAGGATTAAGAGGATCAATGAGCTTGAAAAGACTCATATTGTTCTCGAAAGATCGCCTGAGGGTTGGATTCCCGGAGCGATCTT
>JAFRJA010000128.1 GCA_017432545.1 Erysipelotrichaceae bacterium | reverse complement strand
ATACTTTATTAGTTGAGGACATATGTGCTTTCTCCTTATAGCTTTGAACACTAATAAGTCTAAAGCATAATATGTCCTTTTATCTACAGATATAGTTCATCAAAGAAACGGATATTTACCCACTTTGATGTTAGAAGAATCTTGAAAATCTGTAAAATGATCATCATATCTCCCCTAAAAAATAAAATACCTGCTTAAAATATTTAAACAGGTATTGCTCTTGCGATAACAAGCCTTTTTTCAACCTTACTATATCATAGCGGCCCTTTTGGTTCAATTGATTTTGCCGCCGTTGGCAGGCTTTTGTTTGCTGTTTTATCGTCCGCATCAGCTTTCCTTTTTGCGAAGGGTTTAAGTGTAAAATCTCAAGGCAGCTTGCCTTGGCTTCGTGGCGAAAAAAGCAGGTATTCGATTTAAAAACAAAGCGGTTTTTAGACATGATATACCATGTTTACTTCGTGACAATCGGGTTCGTCTACGACGTCCGTTTCTATAAAACCGACTTTTTCATAGATGTATTTCGCGTGCTCGTTGCCATAGATGTAGGTAGTCGTTATCTCTGTGACATCGTAATTGTTTTTCATAAAGGCAATGAATTCTTTTAAAGCTTGTGTGCCTTTGTGCCGGTTCTGAAATTTTATGTCGATAGCATATTCCCACAGGAAGTATTTCCGTTTCGCAAAACGATGTACCAGCACAAAACCGATCAGATCCTCTTTCTCATAGACATCAAAAGCCAGCACCGTTTTGGGATGCTTAGCGATGATCTTTCTGATCGTTTCCTTGCTCGACAACATTTCTTCCTGCTCGGGTTCGAGCTCGATCTTCATTTCTTTTGATCTTACAAAATTCATCACAGACCTTTCCACTTCTTTCTTAAATCATTCAGATAACCTTTTACATAATCCGGATCAGAAAACTCATTCATGACATAATCGTCCGCTCTTGTAAGGCTTCCTTTTTCCATTCGCTCAAGGGCCTTTAATGAATAGCTGTCCAGTTCTTTGAGATATTCGTTCTTTTCCATGCGGGAAAGGATCCTCTTTTTTGCCATGCTTTCTGCCAAAGAATAGCTGATCTTTAACATAAACAGAATCGTGACATCATCAAGGTGCTCAGATCTTAAGGGATAGTATAAGCCTCTTTTTAAATCTTCATTGTATCTTCCGCTTTTCAGAAAGACCGTCACGGACGAATAGGCATTTAAGGCTTCTTTGCCTTGTTTTTCCGATTCAAAAAACCGGGAGATGTACTCTCTTGCCCATGCCTCTTCTGTTTCTTTGGAAACATCATAGCCGGCATATTCATGTCCTTCGCCATTGAGATCCATATAGAAGCGGTTACCGCTGTATTTCAGAAACAGTTCTTTTGCCCGATCCATCCTATCCATATTATATTCTTTCTTTTTATTAACATTTAAAAACACCTCTTGCTGTCATAATATCGTATATGACTGACGCTTTGAGGTGTTTATTTAAACTGATTTTACAGCTTTCCGTTTTTCAGCAGTTAGATGATGTAGTCGTTGCCGTACTTCATACCATCGGGACCAACGAAGATATTCATTTCTTCGCCAAAGCCGGGAATGAATTTATATCCTTTTGTCGCAAAGAATTCCTGCATACCTTCGATGTTGACTATATCGGATCTTCCCGGATCGTTGTTTGGCTTGATGAAAATGCCATAGCCTCTTACCGCCAGCGAGAAGGCCAGCGAGGCACTTTCTTCGATCGTACCGCCCATGACGTTTTCAAGTTCTTCTAAGGTGATCTCGTTTTTGTCTAACATATTGTCTTCCTTTCAACTGCTTTTGATTTAATTATGCCTTGCTTCGCTGTTTCGCGTTTATTCCGTTTTCGCTTCGCTTTATTTTTGCGTGTTAGAATAAAAGCGAAAGGAGAGATCCTTATGTTGAATTTTGATTTCGAATGGCTGTTTAGAATACTTAGTGCCTTTGTCATGGGTTCTCTGATCGGATTTGAAAGACATTCCCGTTCCAAAGAAGCGGGTGTCAGGACCCATGCGATCGTAGCGATGGCTTCCTGTCTTCTGATGCTGGTATCGAAGTATGGTTTTGTCGATGCCGCCAGAAATGATCCCGCCCGTATCGCTGCCCAGGTCGTTTCCGGGATCAGCTTTCTGGGTGCCGGGATCATCTTTGTCCAGAAAGGTTCCATTCAGGGTCTGACGACAGCTGCCGGGATCTGGGCAACTTCAGCTATCGGGCTTTGTTTCGGGGCTGGGATGTATGTGCTGGGTTATTTTGCCGGAATACTGCTGTTTGTGATCCAGATGTTTTTCCCGAAGATCTTTTCCTTTAATACTCCGCGCAACATCATGAAACTGCAGATCTATCTTAAACCGCAGGGAAAGATCGCTGATGTCAATAAATATCTTTCGGATATGGGTTACAACCACAGCGAGAATCATATCCAGGGCAATGGCGAAGATGGCTGGATCGTAGAAACGGAGATCATTTCGCACAAGGAAGTCGATCCCGCTTTACTGATCAAACACTTGGAAGAAAACGAAAACATTTCAAAAGCAGTGATAATCTGACGGAATATATTTATTCAGCTGTCAGCGAATAAAAATACCTCTTGTGTTCAGCCATATCATCATATAACTAACACCCGGAGGTATTTTAATGAATCAATTTTTAAGTTAATGGTCCTACATGCGATTCCTGTTTGTTTCCAGGGAATGACCGTATTGGGCAACGTGGTAGAGCAGATATTTCTGCACCGCATAGAACAGGAACGTAAAGCTTGCTGAAGAAGTTGTTTTACCAATAGGTGAACCGTTGACACTCAGCGAAGAAGCCATCATCATCATTACAACGGAAGAGATGATCCCGACGATTCCGCCAAGGACTTCCATACGGGCCGATGCTTTCAAAGCTTTGACACATTTTTCCGAGAAAGGTCTTTCTTCTTTAACTTCATTAAGTGCCTGTCTGGTTTTGATCGTGCCGATGATCGTAAGGATCAGGGCAGCAACAGAAAAGCCCAACGCCGCCAGCAAGACCGGTTTCAAAGCGTCCATTTCAGCCGGTGTCATAGTTCCGCCGTCGATCGTGATCGGACTGTTGGTCATCTCTGCCAGGCTGGAGAAACTCCCCATCATCAGTAAAGCGATCGTCGCGATGACCAGCACTATCGCTGTCAGCACTTCAAGCACCAAAGCCAGGGTAAAACAGAATTTCATGAATCCTGCTGTTTTCTTCATATTCATAATCCTCCCGAATATTTTCTACCATTCATTATAACGCTCTGTCTTTTTGCTGGGCACGAGTTTTGTTATTAAAAGGGATCGGTCTTCTGATCGTAAAAATGTAACCCTGTTTTTGATTATGTTGCGGGGTTACATCGTTTTTTGTGTTCTTACTGGTGAAAGTCCTGTTGCTTATTTTCGTTCAATTGTGATGGCTAAGTCACGGACTCACCGGCTCAGCCGGTGGTTTGTCTTTCGCCCCTTGGGCTTTGATTCCGTGTACGCCTGAAGGCGTCGGGTCTCAACACATTACTCCGTCATTGAGCCAATTGGCTCAATGACTCATCATTCATCCGAGAACTTGTCTGCTTCGCTCTGCGATTTGATATAATTTCTGATCGTTTCTTCATTTACATTTCCGACAGTTTCGCAATAATAGCCTCTTGCCCAGAAATGTCTGTCTTTACCTTTTTGTTTGTATTCGGGGTGAAGGTCAAAAAGCATCAGAGCACTCTTGCCTTTCAGATAGCCAACAAACTCGGAAACACTCTGCTTGGGCGGTATGGCT
>JAFRJA010000127.1 GCA_017432545.1 Erysipelotrichaceae bacterium | reverse complement strand
TTAGCCGCTACCGTATTGAGTTTACACTCTTTACGCTACTTAATGTTTGTGTGTTCCTATTTAATCTTTTTGAGGAAGTCTGACCTGCACTTAATGTTTTACCTGATTGATGTTTGGCAATCAGAACCACATACATTAACTTTTCAAAGAACTGCTTATATTAGTACGATTTAATTATAGCCTATATCAAGCCTCATTCGGTTTGAATACAGCTATTCTGTTTTGTGTAAGATGAGAGTGTGCAGCTTCTTTATGACGTTGCTTATATTGGGAACCTTATTAGTCTCTCGTGATAAAATCCGTCAGCTCACTCTCTGTCTTGCGCATCCGCTTATGCGTGTTGGGCATCACGCTCGTGTCATGCGACTAATTTGGATGAAAACAGATGTTTTTGAGATTATGAAGCAGGCACAACATGTATATATAAAGGAGGAAATCAGCTATGTACGTTATAGGCGTTGATGCCGCCAAAGGCAAATCAACAGTATGTGTTATTTCTTTAGATGGCGAAGTCTTACTTGAACCAAGGGACATCAGCCACAGCAGCGATGAGTTTCAGTCGTTAAAAAAGAAACTGAAAGATCTGATTGGTCAAAGAAAAGACGCAAAGGTTGTGATGGAAGCGACCGGAGTCTACCACTGGCCAATCTACAAATTCTTCAAAGATGAAGGCTATCAGGTTTCGATCATCAATCCTCTGAAGATGAAGCTATTTGCCAGGGATCACAACTTCAGAGGAGTCAAGACCGATAAGATCGACTCCAGGCTCATTGCCTTATACGGATCAGAGAAATGGAGTTCTCTTATTCCTTACATCACAAAAGAAGATGACAGACGGGATAAGCTGAAAAGACTCTCCAGAGCCTATTCATCCTACCAGAAGTCCAGGGTATTATTGCAGCAGAATCTTGATCTGGAGCTGGAAAAGAATATGCCTGGGATCAAGAAGATCCTTACTGATGATGAAAAACTCTTTGATTTCTGTGAATGTTTCGCTCATTTCGATAATATCAATAAACTTTCAGAAAAACTGTTCCTGGAGAAGTTTAGCAGATGGGCAAAGAAAAAGAATCACCGATTCCGCCACCATACTCCTGACAAGATATATGAACTGGCAAAATCGGCGATTCCTACTGTACCCTGTGATGATATATCGACATTGACGCTTGAAAGTGCCATCAATGCCTTAAGGACCATCAATGAAGGGCTCAACAACATTCTAGCACGCATGCACGAACTATCAGCTGATCTTCCCGAATATGAAATAGCCATGAAGATGCCAGGAACGGGTTATGTCTTAGCTCCACTGATCATTGCGGAGATCGGTGATATCCGCTTATACCACAACAAGAAATCATTGGTCTCTACCTGCGGAATCGATGTGCCGCCATATGAGTCGGGACAGTTCAAAGCCGGAAAAAGGACCATCACCAAGAAGGGAAACAAGCATTTAAGAAGACACCTTTATCTCGTTACGGATTCCATCTGGAGAGTAAAGCCAAAGCAGGATACAGCCATCCTTGATTTCATGACCAGGAAAAAGGAAGAACACAAGCTGGACAAGCAGGTCAAAGTGGCAGGAATGAGAAAGTATCTGCATATCTACTACGCCAGAGTCAAAGAAAAATACAAGGGACTTGGCATATGGCAGGAAGCGGATTAATAACAATAATCGTATCCTGATCTGATCATACAAACACTTCCAATTCAAAACCGGAAATGATTCCGGCTTTTCACAGTGATTCAGCATTATTGATCATCGTATCACAAAATGTGCTTGACAAATATTAGCATGATTTTAACATCTGATAGCGGTTCATCCAAAGAAGCTTAAGACTTCCTGGTTTTCCCGCAGAAATTATATAAAAGACCAGCTAAAAATTTAAATGAAATCACTCAACACATGGACAAATATCTCAAATATTAATGATGAATGATGTTTCTTGTTATATGAGTTAAAAAAGGAGAATCCCGCATGTCAGAAAACAAAAACGAAAATTTAAAAAAGTCGAAGACAAAGATCTCGAAGAAGTAGTCGGAGGCATCAACAATATTGATAAACTGAAGAGCTATATCTATAAAGAAAAAAGAAAAGGAAAGACCATTGATGAGATAATGAAGGTAGTAGTATGCATGCCGGATAACCAGATGTATCTTGATGTCACTTATGATGAAACAGGCAGACCGGTCTATGCTGAAGGCGTTGAAGAACTAATGGACTTCACAAGAGAATACTACGATTCCTTGGTTATTCCGGAAGAACAACACAAAAACACAGACACTTTGTATAAACGAATTGGAGAAAAACAAAAAAACGGAAGACAACGAATTCAAAGATAATCTCAATCCTGAACGATTGGAAAAGGTCAGCGGTTGCGACGCAGAGCGGCTCCCGGACGTCATGTTTTTTGTAGAAGTACATAACGGAACCAGAAAAAGAACGGAAACATTTGATACCGAGCAGTAACACGAGATAGCTACAGTAAAAAATGGATCAGAGAAAGAGAAAAACCGGGCCCTTGTGAGATCCGTATTTACAATGCAGAAGGTGTTGAGCTGACAGAGGGCAGTTTAAGAGCCAATAATGTAAAGTTTGGCGACATGCTTAAGGCGATCGCAAGTCAGGGTCAGTAACATCAAAGCCGAAAAACATTTCAAATCAAAATAAGCAAATAACTCTTGCATTGAGCAGACGATTTTGATAACCTAATAAAAATGAGTTTAGATTCCGGACAGGATTAAACTTATTGAAAGAGATATGGAAATCCTCCGGACTAGGGGGATTTTTCCCTCTTTGGGACTCATTGATCAAAAGGGGGGTATGAACATGTCTGAAAAAAATCTTAAAATCGGCTACTTACCTGATGAAGTGCCATCAACGTGGAAATTGATTCTTTACGCACTTCAGCAAGTAATCGTAATGTTTCCAGCCACTATCACTGTTGCCTTAATCACAGGATTTCAAGTCTCTACTACAATTTTCGCTTCCGGACTTGCAACCCTGTGTTTTATTTTGATTACAAAGAGAAGGATCCCATTATATTACGGTTCATCTTTCGCTTACCTTTCCGCCGTCAGTGCGATGGCTTTGGCTGAAGGTTCAGCAGACCAGATCGCCTCATGGCAGGCTACCGGCATCTTACCGCCGGAACTGATCTCCAAAGCTCAGTTCGGTATCATCATGTCCGGCTTTGTATCAATTGCCGCCGGTCTGATCGTCAAGAGGTTCGGTGCCGAAAAAGTTGAGAAGTTCTTACCGGCTTCTATCACCGGTTCCGTTTCCATGGTCATCGGCCTGACACTGGCTGGCAGCGCGATGTCTGATTTCATCGGTATTGGAAACGTCATAAACGGCCTGGAAGTATTACAGGGTTCACCGGTTGCGACAGCCTGGCTGATCGTTGCGATCGTAACCTTCTTATCTACCTGTATCTATTCCCGCTATCTTAAAGGCTTATTAAGTCAGTTGCCATTATTGCTTGGTGTACTGACCGGTTGCGCCTTAGCGGCAGTCATATATTTTGTCGGCGGTATCTCTTTGTTCAGATCGGTACCGGCTGAAGCCTTGGCTTCTTCTTCATTCAAACTGGGTGATGGTTCGATCTTTGCCTTACCGGCCTTCACCTTCCCGAAGTTCTCCTGGCTCGCCTTAGTCGGAATCATGCCGATCGCGATTGCGACCATTCCGGAATCAACAGCCCATATGTATCAGCTGGAAATATATATCAACGATGTGGCCAAAGAAAAAGGCAAAGGTCATTATGACATGATCTCCTTACTTGGTGAAAATCTGGTTGGAGATGGTCTGTGTGATATGGTCTCAGGCATCGTCGGTGGTCCGGCCGGTACAAACTACGGTGAAAATATTTCTTTAATGGCGATCACCAGAGTCTTCTCGGTACCGGTACTGATGCTGGCATCGATCATTGCAATGGTCGTCTCCTGCTTCACACCTTTGATCCAGGTCATCTATGGTATTCCGCTTGCTGTAATCGGTGGCATTGAAGTATATTGCTTCGGTGCGATCGCTGCGCAAGGTATTGCGATCCTGATCGATAAAGGTGTCTCGATGTTTGATTCCAAAAACATTGCGGTAATCGCTCTGGTATGTATCATCGGTCTTGGCGGTCAGTATGCCTTTGGCGGAACGATTCCGTTCTTCTCCATCGGTGTACCATGTGTTGCCGGTGCTGCGATCTCAGGAATTATACTCAACCTGATCCTTACGCTGGGTGATAAAGCCAAGTCATAAACATATATAATAATCTATATAGGAAGAAACAACGCTTTGGTGAAAACCGAAGTGTTGTTCAAATTTGGAGGAAAAATGGCAAAACTGTTAAACGAAGTGTCACATACTTTCAATGAATATCTTCTGATCCCCGGACACACCAGCAGGAAGTGTGTGCCGGACAATGTATCGCTGGAGACCCCACTGATACGCTTCAAGAAAGGTCAGAAAAGTCCGCTCACCATGAATATTCCGATGGTCTCCGCCATCATGCAGAGTGTCTCAGGCGACAAACTGGCCGTAGCCTTAGCGGCTGAAGGAGGCGTGTCATTCATCTTCGGTGCTCAACCGATCGAAAGCCAGGCCGAAATGGTCAGAAAAGCCAAGAGCTATAAAGCCGGTTTTGTCCCAAGCGATTCCAATATCAAACCGGACGCGACCTTAAAAGACGTCCTGGATCTTAAAGAAAGGACTCAGCACTCAACGATCGCCGTGACTGAAGATGGTACAGGCTCTGGTAAACTTCTCGGTATTGTAACTTCAAGAGATTACCGCATATCAAGGACGCCGATAAATGCCAAGGTCGAAAGTTTCATGACGCCGCTTGAAAAACTGATCGTCGCCAAAGATGATGTCACCTTATCAGAAGCCAACGATATCATCTGGGATCATAAACTCAATACCCTGCCGATCGTTGATAAGAAAGGCAACCTGAAAGCTTTGGTTTTCAGAAAAGACTATGAATCACATAAAGACCATCCAAACGAATTATTGGACGATAATAAACGTTACATCGTCGGAGCCGGTATCAACTCCCGCGATTATAAAGAACGAGTACCGGCCTTAGTTGAAGCCGGTGCCGATGCGCTGTGTATCGATTCATCCGAAGGCTTCTCGGACTGGCAAGCCGAGACACTGGATTGGATCAGAAAGAAATATAAAGGCAAGGTAAAATGCGGAGCCGGTAACGTTGTCGATGCTGAAGGCTTCAGATTCCTGGCTGATGCCGGAGCTGACTTCGTAAAAGTCGGTATCGGCGGTGGCAGTATCTGTATCACCAGAGAGACCAAAGGCATCGGCCGTGGACAGGCTTCAGCGGTCATGGATGTCTGCAAAGCCCGTGACGATTATTTCAAGAAGACCGGTATCTATGTACCGGTGTGCTCAGACGGTGGAATAGTATTTGACCATCATATAACCCTGGCCTTAGCCATGGGTGCTGACTTTGTCATGTTGGGCCGATACTTCGCGCGCTTTGATGAAGCACCGGGCAACAAGGTCATGATCAACGGCACCTATTATAAAGAGTACTGGGGCGAAGGCAGCGCAAGAGCACGTAACTGGCAAAGATATGACATGGGTGGCGCAGCCAAGCTCAGCTTTGAAGAAGGCGTCGATTCCTACGTACCATATGCCGGTACCTTGAAAGAAAACGTCAGACTCACAACTCACAAGATCAGATCCACCATGTGCAATTGTGGTGCGACCGATATCCGCTCCTTCCAGAAGAAAGCAAAGATCACGCTGGTATCAGCTACTTCGATCGCGGAAGGCGGAGCACATGATGTACTGTTGAAGAATAATAACGGAGGAACCAGAAATGGATAAAAGACCGGAAAGTTTAAAAAGAATTACCAGTAAAAAAGCAGCAGACAAATTCATCAAGGAACAGATTAATGCGATCAAGCAACAGGTCGGTGATCAGAAAGTATTACTGGCCTTATCCGGCGGTGTAGACTCATCTGTCGTCGCTGCCTTACTGATCAAAGCGATCGGTGATCAGCTGGTCTGTGTACATGTTAACCACGGTTTACTTAGAAAAGGTGAACCGGAACAGGTCATCGAAGTCTTCAAGAAGAATATGGGTGCCAACCTGATCTATGTAGATGCCTCAAACAAATTCCTCAAAGAACTTAAAGGCGTCAGTGATCCGGAACAGAAACGCAAGATCATCGGGAAGATCTTCATCGATGTCTTCGCAAAAGAAGCCAAGAAACTCAAAGATATCAAGTTCCTGGCTCAGGGAACCATCTATCCGGATATCTTAGAATCCAAGGGTGTCAAAGCCCATCACAACGTCGGTGGCTTACCAAAAGAACTGAATTTTGAACTGGTCGAACCGGTCAAGCACTTATACAAAGACGAAGTAAGAGTAGTTGGCGAAGCCTTAGGTCTGCCAAAAGACATGGTCTACAGACAACCGTTCCCGGGACCGGGCTTAGGTGTAAGGTGTGTAGGCGCGATAACAAAGGACAGACTTGAAGCCTTAAGAGAAGCTGATGCGATCGTCAGAGAAGAGATCGGTAAGCTCAAGGACAAACCTTGGCAGCATTTCTGTGTCATTCCTGATTTCAAATCAACCGGCATTAAGGACGGTAAGCGCTATATGGGCTGGGCAGCAATCATCAGAGCAATCAACACCAAAGATGCGGTAACCGCTAAATCATCTGAGATCCCATATAAGACTTTATATAAGATCAGAGACAGGATCATAAATGAAGTGCCGGGCATCAACAGAGTCCTCTGGGATTTCTCTGATAAACCGGTAGCCACAATCGAGTGGGAGTGATCACAAATCATATAAACAAAATACCTCAAATAATATAAATAATTTACAGCAAAACATATAAACAAAATACCTCAAATCACTTAAATCAATGATATAATGATTTCAGTGAAGAGGTATTTTTTATGGAATATAAGAAGAGAATCATTGATGCTCAGTTTGATTTGAGAATGGAAGCGCTTGGGGCTGTGCAGATAAAAGGACCTAAAGGATGTGGAAAAACAACGACTGCGAAGCAAAAAGCAAAAAGCATTGTTGAGTTTCAGGACGAAGACAATAGAGATAATCTTCTGATGATAGCGAATACAAAGCCTTCAGATTTATTAAAAGGTGAAAAACCAATTTTATTTGATGAATGGCAGGATGCACCAAAGATATGGGGTGCAATAAGAAAAGATGTTGATGATAGTGGTTTGAGTGGCCAGTATATTCTGACCGGTTCATCTTCCAAGGAAGTAGAGACGCCACATACCGGAACATTAAGAATATCAACATTAAAAATGTATCCAATGAGTTTATATGAGTCCGGAGACTCAAATGGAACGGTATCGCTGATGAGGTTATTTGATCGCTCTGAAGAGTTAGATACATGCAGATCTGATCTGACAATTGATGATATTAAGTTTGTGATCTGCAGAGGAGGCTGGCCAAGGACAATTAACCTTAATTCAGATAAAGCTAAACTTCAAATAGCAAAAGAATTGTTTTATCAGACATGTGATATAGATATTTCAAATGTCGACAACACAAAAAGAAACCCTCAATGGGCCAGGACAATTTTGAAGTCGTATGCACGAAATATTTGTACAACCGCGGATACAAAAACGGTGTACGGAGATACAGCCGCAAGCACCGGAATGACACAGCCGACGTTTCAGGACTATATTAATGCACTGAACAAGCTATATATCATTGAAGATGTTGAAGCGTGGTGTCCGTCGATTCGTTCAAAAACATCAATACGAGCTTCCAAAAAGAAAAACCTGATCGATCCTTCCATTGCTGCAGCGGCGTTAGATATTTCCCCGGATTATTTTGATAGGGATTATAAAACGCTGGGATTCCTTTTTGAATCTCTGACAATCAGGGATTTAAAAGTATATTCATCGGAGCATGGTGGAGCTGTATCCTATTACAGGGACAGGTATGGTTTAGAGGCCGATGCCGTTTTACATTTGGAAGATGGAAGGTACGCTTTGATTGAAATTAAACTTGGTCAAAACGAAGTTGATGAAGGCGCTAAACATCTGTTAGAAATAGAAAGACTTATAAAAGAGCACAACAAAGAAGAAAAGCAGGTTCCTTTAAGACTCCCTGATTTAAAAATAGTAATAACAGGGACACAGTATGGGTACGAGAGAGAAGACGGTGTGTATGTTGTTCCTTTAGGATGCTTAAAAGACTAAGATCAGTTGAAAGGCACGAAATATGGAAAATTTTACAATAAACGAAATGCAGGAAATGCAGAGAGCATTACAAGATAAATATAAAGATATATGGGAAACGATATCTCCTGAAATCGGACAGAATAAACTGCTTTGGATGATAGGGGAAATAGGAGAAGTTATAGATATCATAAAGAAACACGGTGGAGAATCTGTATGTCAGGATGTGAATCTGCGAGCCAGCCTCGTTGAAGAATTAGCGGATGTTCTGATGTATTACAACGATGTTATGCTCTGCTACGGAATAACTCCAGACGAACTGAAGAGGTCATATACAGAGAAGTTAAAAAAGAACATGAACTGATGGTAAAATCAACAATGCCTTGTCGGTAAATTGATGTCGGCAAATAAGAATAAAAATTGAATTAAAGCCAATTTTAGCCTGTTTAGCGTGTTGTGGTAATTATTGAGTGGGAATAATCCAAAACCATTAAAAAAGGGGCTGTTACGAAATGAATCATCAGATTCATTATCGCAAGCCCCGTTTTTATTATGTTTTTTGAATCTTTCTTATCTGATAAAAGAATGAAAGTGTCCATTCCTCCGCATACTATATATGAGGAGTGCAAACCTAATATACTGTAGAATAAGGATTAAGAGGATCAATGAGCTTGAAAAGACTCATATTGTTCTCGAAAGATCGCCTGAGGGTTGGATTCCCGGAGCGATCTT
>JAFRJA010000126.1 GCA_017432545.1 Erysipelotrichaceae bacterium | reverse complement strand
TATATTCTGCGCTTCATCAAGTAAACATAATTTATGTGCCAGCAAGCTTGAATGCGACGCTTGTTGTTCTACGCAATCGAATCCTCACATTTTTATGGATAACAATATAGTTGTCTTAAAAACAATTAAGGTTATGATTTTAAAATAATAATTAAGTCTCGAACGGTCGCTTTTGGCCGTTTTTTATTGCGAACATTGAAATAAACTGTTTTCTAGACAAGACCATTTAAAGCAAAAATGTGGCTTTTTCTTCATTGGCATAGCTGAAAATAACACAATATCTGTGTCATTAAAAAGCAGACAAACGACTTAGTTTGTTTTCAAAAAACATTTCAGTTTTCAGTTTGATATTGCTTTTTCAAAAGCAATACTATATTTTTTTAAACTGTACCTAAACGGAACATTTCTGTTAAGAAAGCACCCCCGGATACCATCCCTGTGAAACATCAAAAACAGTATCTAAATGAGCTATACTCTAAAGTTACAAGTGTTTTATTTTACTTTGTACTTCTCATTAAGGAATGGAAAACACGCATCTAACAATTTCTTACTGGTTTGTGAATGATACTCAGCTATGTCTGCCCAATCATCTTTGTCTGTGATTACTTTGTTCTTGAGATAATGAACGATCCATGATGCTTTATAATCATCAGCTCTGTCCCATTTTAATCCGCTGCCGATGCTGTTTTCGATTTCGTCTTTATGAGTATATAAAAGATCAAAAGCTTCTTTGTTTTTGTCTTTATTACCACTGCTCAGCCACAGGACTATTTCTGTATCATCGTAGTTTGCTGTGCACGTGATTCCGAATCCTCCAATTCCAAAATAACCGGTAATTCCATTTCCTGTAGTTGCGTTACAATTAGAATACATTCCATTTTCTGCATTTGCTTTCTGCATGAGAGGCAAAGCGTATTCCCAGTACTGTTTTCTCAGTTCTTTCCTTTCTTGGCTACTAATTGATATTCCAGAATTACCTGAACCAGATAGTTTTTCATAATTTGGTGTCAGATCCCAGATTTCTTTTGCGTTGTTAAACAACCAGTCAGCTCTGTTATCTATGTCATCTTCAGTCCATTTTTCTTTCTGCAAAACTTCATGCATTGTAACAAGTCCGGAAGCGCACAAACTTAAGCCAGGTTTATTTTCTCCTTTACCATTTTTCTTTGTGATCCAGTTTGCATCTCGGATGGAGGCGTTCAATGATTGTGTTATTATAGCCAGATTACCCAATGTCAAAAGCTTTGAATCACGAGTTCTTGCTTTTTCATCAGACTCACAAGGTTCCCAGTTGTTTCTCCACTTTTTTGGCATCAGATGCTCTAAGCTGTATTGATCATATCCCAACAAAGAAACTGCAATATTATCCGGACGAATATGACTCTCTATCAGATAAATGATCCCTTTTGTCTGGCTATTGGCTAACTTTGACTTATGGAAACCATCAAGCAGCTCCTCATCACTTGGAACAAAGGTCGTTGCATCATTTAATCTTTCAAGTCTGTCTTTTAGTGTATCTGCGTCAACAACACCATTAAGAATTAACGATGTAAACAATCTGTTGTAGTTCTTGGTTGTTGCGTGTACGACCATTCTTCTCATGATATAGCTTTCCAAAACACCACAAATCTTATTAACTTCTTCTTTGTCGGATACATTCTTAACTACATAGAGAACATATGGAAGAAGCGTAGATGTTTTTAATCCGAATATAACTACATTCAGTCTTTCTAGGCCGAACGTTTTAGGCACATTCATTTCGCAACATTCCGGATCAAATGTCTGCCTAAAGCATTCAGCATATTCCTTCAGCTGATCCAAAACAACTTCCTTGTTGCCGTTACAGTAGTTCTTGATGAAATGTTGATATGACTGCGCAAGCTGATCTAATCGATCATAAGAGATCTTATCTTCTGGAGAAATATTATATTTTTTGTCTTGGACAAAAATCTGGAAATAGGCATCAAAGAATACATCAATCAGTGCCCTCTTGATTCTTCCTGTTTCAATCTCAGTATCCCAATACGTCTTAGTTTCATCATCTTTCTCAAATTCTGACGCCCATTTCTTCTCGTATTCATCAACCGTATCTCTGTTGAAGAAGTAATTCTTTAGCAATTCAGAGGTTGTCAGATTCACACCGAGAGAGTTAAGAGAATCAAAAATCTGCTGCTCATCTTCATCCTTGTCAAGATCTATTCTGACAAATTGTATGTTCGATATTATTCTCATCAAATCAGCCTTTGATACATCGATGTTTTTAAGGAAATAGTTATACGCATCAATGATCCTAGAATTCGAACTGGTATTGTCTATTTCTACCGGTTCCTTAAGAGATGTTACTTTTTCAAAAGCTTCAATATCGTTTTTACCGTGCCTAAGAGAGATCTCTCCATTGCCCATGATCCTGAACAAAATATCAAAACTAACTTGCTTTGTAAGAAGACATAACGCTTTTAGATAGATTAAGAAAGTGGTGAGTCTTTGCTGGCCATCAATTACCGTTAAGCAGGATGCGTATGAAGCGTTTTTGTCCTTTTTATCCTCTTCTTTTAGAATAATAGAACCAAGAAAGTGCGTTTTTTTCGTTTCTGTGACATACTCCATATCATCCAGGAATCTCTCCCAAAGATCTTCTCTCCACACATAGGTTCTTTGAAAGAATGGCACTTCAACTAGGGTTGAATTGTTTATAATGTTCGTAATTATCGCTTTATGTGCATCCATTTGATTTTTCTCCGTTAATCACAATCGTTTATGTACTATCTTTTCCGAAAGCTTTCTTCTTTAGCTTATTGCAACTGTGGGTTAGTTTTCTTTGAGAGTAGGCATCGTTATCCCACTTGGTTATCAATTCTTCCTCTTCTTTTCTTGTTGAAGATCGTCAATGCATTTTGAAATAAACCGTTCAACAGCGACTGTTTTTGAAAGACCGGTTTCTTCACAGTATTCTTCAAGCTTATTGATAACCTCGTTGCTTAAATAGATCGTTGCTTTCTTTGCATCTTTTTTTGCTCTAGGCATTTTTATCCTCCTCATCATCTTCTAAACAATAAACTTTTTCATAATCGTAATCGATATGTCTGCTTTTTTTCTTCATCTTCTGGATATCAATTAAGTAGATTGTATTAAGTCCAAGCATCCCGTCTGGTATCATTTCTTTATAAGGAGTAGCCCAGATCACATAATCAACATCCAATTTCTTTAACTGCCCAATAAATTTTGGATCATATGGTGGTTCATAATATCTGCATGGTCCCGTAAAGTCGCCATTTTTTGGTTTTTTTGGTAGTTTTTCTTTTGTCTCTACATAGGTAGGCGATTCATCGCACAGTAAGAAAGCGAGTTTATACCCCGTATAGTTTTGTTTATAAACAGGAATCTTTAATGAATGTTTCTCGACAACGTAGTAAAAGTTTTTATAATACAGCTCACGTCCATTTACCGATCTACTATCTAAATAGAAATTAGGAATAAACTTATCATATTCAGGATCAGGGTTATGACCAAATGTCTGCCTGAATCGGTCCATCATTTCTTTTGTTCTTCTTGATTCCACTTCATTTTGACTGAAACCATTTTGCTCATAATCATCAAATCGCATCACTTCCATCATGTATTTCTTCTTATGATTTACATAATCTGGCGGTGATTGTGTCTTGACAAGTTGTCCCAGAGCATCAGCGAGTTCGGCTTTGATTTTAAGGAAATCCTGTTTCCATTGTTCATCATACGGAAGGACTACAACATGTTTAGTAACCATTATCTATTACCTCAACAATCGGAATTTATCTACCTGCTGTTCCTTGCAAGATCGTATACAGTACTGACAAAGCAGCAGTAACAATTCTCTTAATATTCAGGACATTCGATAAATAGAATGGTCCCTGTTGCAACACAAAATATAATTTCGATATCTAATCGATCTGCACATTTCCACCCAGATTGGAAGAGATCCAGGCGATATAGGTCTTTCCTCTATTCAAGGAGATGATCTCGCCATCCGTATCTTTCAATACCAGCTTACCCTTTTCAACGCTCCAGCTGATATCCTTGATCGTCCCTTCGCTCGCCAGCAAGCCCGTACCATATTCCAGACGGTAGTTGCAATAAGAAAAAGATGCTCCGGGCTTGGTGATATATTCCGTTTCATCATAGAGGATGATGATATTCTTTCTGGTCAGTTTGTTTTCAAAATCGTCCGTATGATACAAATGATCGGAACTTGAATAAGTCCAGTGTTTGACCCAGCTGCGGCTGGAAATGGTGATCGTAAGTTCGTTACATACTTTATCGCTCATCTTTTCCGCTTCATCGGTAAACTCGAAGAAAGTGAAACGGCTGTCATCCCTATCCGTCCTGTAGCCGTATTCATTGATGGCCTGCACCAGATTCTTCGTATAGACGACGCCGGTATGTTCGATCGCCACATCTCTTTCCCTGTTCCTGCCAAACAGTTCCACCTGACCGCGGTACTGGATCTGATTGATATTGTCTACCCCATCTCTGGCAATGACATCGCTGGCGCCAATATAGCTTCCGGCGGAATCGCTTTGACCCCAATGCACATAGATGGCATCAAAAAGTTCAGAAAAACGGACATAAGGCGGACGGGCGCTTCTCATCGGACCGATCAGTTCCGGCAAAGAAGTCATATCCGCAAACAGCCACATGGTCCTGGTGATACCGCCTTCGACTTCCGCTTCCAGAATGATATTGGGTGCATAATTTACATCGTCCATACCCCATTGCGGACGGGCGGGAGGTGTATTTCCCACCATAAAAGCGACAGGCCTTTTTCCGATCGCTGTCTCTTTCATACTCAGACCGGTCAAAGGATTTCTGGTCCGTCTGTCCTCTTCAGCTTTACGTTTAGCTTCCTCTTCCGCCAGACGGACAGCTTCTTTTTCCGCCGCGATCCTCTCTGCTTCTTCCTTGGCTCTTAATGCCGCCTCTTCTTCGGCTTTTCTGATCTTTTCTTTTTTGATGAAATCCGCCAGTACTACAGAAGATACTCCAAGCAGAACCAGTAAAACTACGATACTTATTTTTTTGATAACTGTCTTTTTCATGATCATCTCTCTGCTTCTATTTTAGCCTACTTTGGCTCCTGGTGAATCTTTGTTTTGCGATACCGGCTCCATCATAGAAAAAGCACAGAAAGGACTTTATCTTTCTGTGCTGATGTTTTGATAGATCTGAGACAAAATCATTTTGGATTTGAGTTTTGATTCGCGTCTCTTTTTACCTTTGAATGATCCGTTTTGACCGATCACTATGAACAATTATGATGATGCAGTTTAAATGACTTTACTTTCTCCCGCCATGTCCGCCTTGATTGCCGTGACTGCTTCCATGACTTCCCTGATTGCTGTGACCAGGCTTGTTGTTTGAGGAAGGTTTAGCAGTGCTGGGCTTGCTGCTATTTGGCTTATTCGCAGCAGGTTTGTTGCCAAACGTGTTTTCAGCCGGACGAAGCTGCTGTCTGACAGTTTTTCTTGGAAGCTGCGGTTCAACATGCTGGAAACTCATATTCCGCGGACGGATGCTGCGTCTGATATGGACAGGCGGTTTCTTTCTGGTGTTAAACAGAGAGTGGAAGATCCTCTGCAACAGCGAAGGTTTCTTTGGCTTGTTGATGCTTCTTAAACGGTTGACGGCACCAAGCGTTGCCAGGATGACAGCTGCCGAAGCCAGAAATGAGCCATCCGTATTGAACAGGGATGTTGAAGACGTCTGAGACGAAATATCTTCGACATCATCACCGTTGGTGACGGAAAGTTCCACACCGTATTCTTCAAAGGCCTGAGCTACGACTGCCGCCTGTTTCAGGGAAAGATTTCCGGCGATCTGGACCGGAATGTTGTTCACAAGATTCGTTGCGGAAGCGGTCGTATAGCCAAGTACGTCTTCCAGAAGATCGATCACGTTGGATCTGCTGGCGGAACCAAGACCGGTAATGTAGATCCCGTAATCCCCGGTATTGTTTTCGATATCTTCCGTAACGGTATAGGTCCTCACTTCATTGTTAAGAGATGCACCGCATCCCGGGCAGAAAGACATATCATCGGATACTTCTCTGCCGCAATATGGACAATATGACATAATATTTTCCTTTCTTCTTCAGTATTCACAAAGACTGTAAGAGCCTTTTCAGGCTCCCAAGTCATTAAACTTCCGCTGTTTCGATCTCGCTTACTTCGCTGTTTTCTTCCTTTTCACAGCACTCCGGTTTTTTACCGTCAGGTCTGGGACCATGGTTACCATGAGGAGGCATCATCGGATTACCGTTTTCATCTTTGGGCGGTTCAGGTCTTTCACCCTCTTTGAATTCAGGCATTTCACCGGAAGTCGGGAAGATCGGATTACCGTTTTCATCTTTCGGCATCTCGGGTCTTGGTCCATGATGGCCATGAGGAGGCATCATCGGATTACCGTTTTCATCTTTGGGCGGTTCAGGTCTTTCGCCTTCTTTAAATTCGGGTCTTTCTTCAGTTTCCTGTGTCTGTACTTCGGTTTCAACTACGTTCTCTTCTGTCATGTTTTTCTCCTTTTCTGCTTTATCATCTGCTTTATTTGCCTTCATTTTATTTTTCGATTGTGAATTTGACCTGAACTTTAGCTGAATTCGAAAAAATGTTTTGTCTTTTTATAAAACCCTTGGACTGTATGGATTCATGTATAAATAAATATGATAAATGTATTTTTCGGTTAATCAGATAAAATTTACAGATCTTCCATGCTGCTGAGATCGGTACCGTTTGTTTCTTTGACATTCCTCATCAGCATGATCATGGCCAGGATCATGAACGGCAAAGTCGTAGCCAGTGAAAGCAGACCGACATTGCCCGATCCTACGATATTCATGCCGACGACCATGAGAATGATACCTGCTAAAGATCCCAGACCCGAGATCATACTGTTGGTACCAATGACCGATGCTCTTAAATGGGTAGGTGTACTCTCGCCCGTCATGACCAGCACGACCGTATCCGAAACCGACCACAGTCCGCCGATAAAGATGCCATAGCCTAAAGCGATCGTTAAACCACCCCAGCCAAGTCTGGCTCCCAATATAAAGATCAGTAAACCAACTGCCGCAATGCCTGACAATAAGACGCTGGCCATCTTCCTGCCCAGTTTATCCGAGAAGAAACCGGAAACGAAAGTGACAGCAGCATTGATAAAGGGATAGACGATCATGAACAGATCGATATCCGCGTTGCTTAAGACGCCGGCCGAATTCGCGGCAGCTGTTATGGTCGTGTAATAAGCCGTAATACCGGTAGCCAGGCAGAAGACGAAACCCGCAAAACAGATCGAACGCATCTGCTTATTCTTCCAGATATATTTGAAGGCCTCAATAACGCCGCCTTGGGAACCCTTTTCTTTCTTTGCTTCCTTGTTTTCCTGCAGTTCATTCTTATGTTTCAGGAAAACAGGCGTCTCTTTGACGAAAGGTATCGAACCCAGACCTACTGCAATACCAAGAATGGCCGGAATGATGAAGACATAACGCCAGGAAGAGATGACGCTTGGATCATAGAAATACTTGCGGCAGACACCGATCAGTGAAACACCGGCCAAAGCAATAGCCTTGGTGATGGAACACAGCTTGGCCCGATGCTGCTCCGGTGCCGTCTCCATGATATACATTACCTGCATGTCGTTGGTCTGTACGAAAGTGACCATCATGACACCCACGACATAGAGATAGTAGTTGGGAGCCAGGAAACAGACCAGAAGACCTGCCCCCATCATCGTCGTATTGATGATCAGAAACAGCTTTCTGCCCCACTTGTCGGCCAGTGCCTTGTAGAAAGGCGTCAGAAACATGAAACAGTAGCCGGGGATCGACAGTATCGTCGCCGTCGAGACCGCCTTTGCGTATTCAGGGCTCAAAACATTGCCACCCGGGATCTTGAACAAATCGATCAGCACATACGGCTGCATGGAAGAGTTCATGTTGGAAGCAATCTCATCGACGATGTAGACGATCGTCAGGACGATGATCAGCTTCAGAAAATAGTGCTTGTCATTTGTCAGATCATGATTTTCTTTCTTCATACGCTTTTCCTTTTTATTTATTTATAAACCTTCATTTGCACAGATGTGCTGTCAGACCTATAATTTAATTGTTATCTGATCGTATGATAACAAGTCACGGACTCACCGGCTCAGCCGGTGGTTTGTCTTTCGCCCCTTGGGCTTTGATTCCGTGTACGCCTGAAGGCGTCGGGTCTCAACACATTACTCCGTCATTGAGCCAATTGACTCAATGACTCATCATTCATCCGAGAACTTGTCTGCTTCGCTCTGCGATTTGATATAATTTCTGATCGTTTCTTCATTTACATTTCCGACAGTCTCGCAATAATAGCCTCTTGCCCAGAAATGTCTGTCTTTACCTTTTTGTTTGTATTCGGGGTGAAGGTCAAAAAGCATCAGAGCACTCTTGCCTTTCAGATAGCCAACAAACTCGGAAACACTCTGCTTGGGCGGTATGGCT
>JAFRJA010000125.1 GCA_017432545.1 Erysipelotrichaceae bacterium | reverse complement strand
TTGGCGACATAGCCTGTTTTAGTATCATGACTGTCATAGACAGCAATGGCCTCATCATCATAACAGTTATCTCTGTCTTTCTTTAATTTAAGTTTCTGGCCGACTCTTAAATATACTGTTGAGCCATAATCATCCAGATGATTTATTGTAATAAAAATTTTTTCATCATCCATTTTAAAGTCCTCACTTTTCTACGATTTCATCTTAGCAGGCAGACTGTACTAAAAAGACGCCAGAAAAAGAGAAAAAGTGAAAGGATACTATTCAAAACTATAAACAAAAGATCAGTTTCCTGATCCCTGTTCTTAGTCTACAGTTCTTTTATTTATCTGCTGAAGCGGTTTACATATACCACTCGTTCTCTACTATCATTTTTATTAACTCATCATGTGATATTCTTTCATTGGTCTCTATATTTTTGTATATATTCTCAAGATACTGGCCATCATACAAATTGGCTTTAATCCCGTGTGTCTTAAGAATATTTTTTAACGTTTCAATTCCTACGTTTGACTTTTTCAGCGTATAAGAAAGTTCAGCAATCTCTTGAGACGTTCTGCCGTTTACCTTATCAAGTTCATCATCTTTTATGCTGTTTTTGTTCATGATTATTTTCTTCTACGTCTTCTTGAGAATGCATCTGCATCAAAAAACACCGCGGATTTTTCCGAGGTGTTATGAGTTTCGGTTTGGATATATTTATCCGATTTCCCAGTTATTGACTAAAGTTTTGTCTTCACATTATCAGCAGCAACAGAAATGAGAAGGCTCCGAATATAAACATGATCGGGAGCAGATAGATCAGCTGATGAGGAATAAATGACCACAGTTTCTTTAAGAATGCGACCTCCGGTTTAACGGTAAATACATAATTGGATCTTGGATTTAATTTGGTCTTGATCAGTATGACATTTATGATATGAGCGATAATGGCCAGGATGAAGATCATAAACATGACCCATAAGCAGTCTTTAGGATCAGGTTTATAGATATGTAAAGTATAGAAACTCAGACACGTTATGATCAGTAAGCCATGGTAACCGTAGAAGCCAAGGGCCTGAATAGAATAGAAAGGCTGATCCCTGTTGTAGCTGTCAGGAAAGAACCAGGCTAATAAAGCACCAAGCGTTCCGATGATGATCACAAATACCATGATTTCCTTACATTTGAAATAGGCCGCAATTATGCATAAGATCGTGGACTGATTGCACAGATAACAGGGCAGCTCGTTGAAGTAGTTGTAGTCGGTACGAATATTTCTTAAAGAGAATTTGTATAGTCTTAAAACGATGTATTCGATAATGCTTAAGATGAGCACGAGTTTAAGGCGTGAATTCACATCGGGAAGTCTGTTTCCGCAGACAGTCAAAATAAATAATCCCAGTATGGTCAGGATAGTATAAAACCACCAGCCTCTACGGTAAACAGAGATCTTGAGGTCTTTGGGAAACAGATGATAAAACCACTTCATATTAATATATTATAGATCAAATAAATATATCTGTATTGGATATACTTCTATGTTCAAGTGATAGAATTATACCAATAAGATAATTGGCAGGCAGAATATGAAACACGTACTTGATCAGGAATTTGCGCCGGAATATTATTTTGAAAAGATCTGTGAATATCCGCACGGTTCTTATCATGAAAAACCATTAAGTGATTATCTGGTGGAATTTGCTAAGGAACATGGTTTCAGATATAAGCAGTAAAGGTCAAGGATACATGAGGGATGCTCATTGACAAGAATTTTCTCGGCATAAGCTCTGTTCGTTATCTGGCTCTTTTGTACCGTTCAAGCAAACTGATAATCCGATGAAGCGGATTTAGCACAATAAGAGAATAAAGGAATATCATCAATATGTGATCTTTTTTGATCAGATTGTAAAGGAAGGTAAGACATGAATAAGAAGATATTGTATGTATTGATTCCGGTGTTGATCATTGTGGCTCTGTTTTTCGGGACTAAGGGTTTTGGAACTTTAAATAATACAGATACAAGCCAGACTGAACCGGTTGTGGAAACTGAAACTCAGACCGAAACGCAGACGGAAACCGAAACACAGAACGCCTATGACTATATGATCCTTGTCAACAAGCAGAACAAGCTGCCTGAGGACTGGGAGGAGAAGGTCGTTCTGAAGGAAGCCGTCAATAAATATGGTGAGACCAAGCTCGTGGAAGAAAAGGCTCTGGAACATTTCTATAAGCTGCAGAAGGAAGTTGCGGAAGAAGAAGGCGTCTATATGGAATTAGACTCTACCTATCGAAGTGTACAGGAGCAGCAGGAACTCTGGGATGACTGGACGGTCGAATATGGTGAAGACTATGTCAAGACTTATGTAGCTCCTCCGGGATGTTCTGAACATCATACGGGTCTGGCGATCGATGTATGTCTGGATATCGATGGCGTAAGAGTCGATGATAACGACGATATGATCGCCCGTAAGGATCTGTTTGAAAAGGCCTGGACACATCTGGCTAAGTACGGCTTCATCCTGCGTTATCCGGAAGGCAAGGAAGATATTACGGGTTATGGTTTTGAACCATGGCACTTCCGTTATATCGATGATGCGGAGACGGCGAAAAAGATCATGGATCAGGGTATTACTTTCGAAGAATATAAAGCTCAATAACAAATTTAAAAATCTTTCATTCCCCAGGGTCTGAAAGATTTTTTAAACGCTAATAAGAAATTTGAAACCGTTAATGTTTTAGAATGATAGTGGATTTGACCTCTTCCCACCAGGGATTGAATTCTTCATCTTTAAACATTTTCAGATCTCCTTTTAAATAGTCAATACGAATATATTAAATTCCGGTCAAAGAAAAACATTCAGTTAAAGAAGATGCCCGGACCGAAGATGAAGATATCGATGAGAACCAGAATGAGACCAAAGAGAAAGAACAGCCAGTTTGGTTTTTGTGGAAGTTTATAAAGGAAACGGCTCTCCTTCGGTGGTAAGACGTTCATTACCCCGGTGAACATGAAGCCCCAGAAGAAAGGGATCCACATCATGTTGTAGAGAAGCGCCAGACCAAAGGATAGTTCCCCGGTCTTAACAAACGGAGAGGTCATCGTGCCGGCGATGCCTATGACGATCCCGACGATAAACATGATCAGATGTAATCTGAAGGCAACATACAGTTTTTCACTTTTGTCGTTCTTATCTTCAATGAAATAGTAGGACATATAGTTAAGGATAAAAAACAGAGCCATGATGCCTAAGGAGCCGATAAGTGACAGAGTGATCCGTAAACCGGTAATTAAACCCAGGTGATCAGCCAGCTGTTTAAAGACTGCTCCCCAGTCTCCGGCGGCGAAAAAGCCCCCGATCATGAAATAGCCGATACCCTGAACGAACTGTCCGCCCATTAACATTGTTAAGAATACTCTCATCAAAGGGCTCATGGATACTTTCAACAAAACTATCAGAAGGATTATGCTTAAGATCGCATTGATGATCGATGCGCTTCCTCCGGCGTCCATGATTGTGTCAAAAACAGACATGGTTGAATAATCAGGTGAAACTGCGTCTACCGCTCCGGCTGAATAGCACAATAGCTTGTCGCCATATATGACATGAGTGAGAAGATGCAGGAACTCATGGAAAGGTACGGTAAAGAAAAAGGCTGTAAAACTGGCAGCCAGACAGTTGATTATGGAAAGATCTTTATTCTGTTTCATGGGATTGTCCTTTCACTTTATACATTAAATATATCATTCAGCTTACAGGTCATAATTGACCGCTCAGTCACCGTAAAAGACCGTACATTCACAGAATTAAAAAGCACACCCTTAAGGTGTACTCATAAATTATTTTGAAGAAGTTTTCTTTTTCTTCGGTTTTTTCACATTGGTGAGATCTTCGATCGAAATGGAGTTCATTATGGCGTTTGGTACGGTTACTACACTTCCGCTTTCGGTTTCGATCACGGTATGACGGAAGGTGATATCTTTTACGACGCCTTTAATATCAAGAGCTTTGAGATAAATGGTCTCACCGATCTTGAACGGTTCGTGCATCGCAAGCAAGAAACCGGCGATGTAGTTACTTAAGGATTCCCTGGCCGCAAAGGTCGTGCAGATCGCCAGGACACCTCCGGCAGAAAACAGGATCTCCATTACCGGCTCAAGCGGTTTTATCTGACTTGAGACGATCAGAATTCCAAACAGTGTATAGGCAAAGCGTACCGCCGAGGTAACAAAACGTTTTGAGACGGCACGGTCAGGATGAGTTTTATTGTATCGATCGACATTTTTATCAACGGAAAGCCAGATAGCGGAACAGATAATTGAGACGATGACCACCAGGATCACAAAGTTTTTAAAACCGTTCACAAAGAAGTTATCAAGATTCATAATGCCCTCCAGTAATATATACTCTGGTTTTATTGTAACTTAATTATTGTTTCGTTAAATGAACAAATTGCGCTGCTGATTAAGCAAGAAATACATATGATATAATATAAAAGGTACGGAAAGTATGGCTATAAGGAAAAGGCCGTGTTACGAGCACGACCTTTTCTGATGGGTGGGTACGGAAAGAACGGCTACCCTTCTGCTACAAAAGCAGAGACAAGATAGCTATCATGATCTGAAATACAAAGATCATGATCCTGAAATAAATTTCATGATTCATTTCAGACGTCTCCCTTAAAAATATGGAGATGATCCGTACCCACCACATAAGAGAAATAAGCATAAGCCCTTCCTCCATGTCATTATTGCCAGTAAAGTCTTAAATTCCTTAACAGATCATTAAAAGCAGTCCGATTTATAAAAAACAAACGATATAAAATATTCAAATTTAAATCAAAAATCAAGTTCTCAAATTAAAACGAAAAGTTCATATGAACCTCTCAGATTCTTACAATTATTTTTTTAATGCCTGCCAATAATCATATAATAAACAATAGGGGGACAGGGAAATGAAGATCACAACCTTTAATCCAAAGATCGTTACAAAAGATGCACAAGCTCTTGTAGATCTGTTTGAAAAGCTGGGTTTTGAAAAACGTCATGAGGTAACACTGGTCGATGGCGTCAATATCACCAATTACCGGATGAGTGATCCGGATGGAAATAAAGTAGATATCTCTGATTATGAGAATCTGCCGCAGGATGTCATGGCGATCAGGATGAATGTCGATAATTTTGAAGAGGCTTATGATCTGCTGATAACTAATGGTTTTAAGCAGGTCAAGGATATTGTTGAGACCAGGTCTTCCAAGACGGTCATGATGGCAGCGCCATCAGGTTTTATGATCGATCTCTGTCTGCATATCAAATAATAATCACATCATGAAGAAAGGCATATATACTTCAGCCGAAATAAAACAGCTCATCGAGCAGATGAATCTTATCTATGACTTTGTCAGGATCGTTGATCCTGTTGAATGTCAGGAACTTGATTTTAATAATGGCCGCGTTATTCCGGCCAAGAACTGCTACAACGTCTGGAACAATGATAAGCGCTGTGCTCAATGCTCGAGCTACAAGGCCTGTCTGAGCCGAAAAAGAGTCGAGAAGAATGAATACCACGAAGGCAAGACTTTTCATATCCTTTCTTTTCCGGTACAGATCTTGAATGAAGATGGAACGATTGTCGAGTCGGTTCTAGAATGTATAACCATTAAAGAGGGAATCGAAGAAGGACACAGCGAGGGTGTAAAAGTCAAAGATGATTCAGCTTTGGTTGATTCTCTGACCGGTTTGTTGAACTGGGATGGTTTCTATAAGGAAGTAAGAAAGAAACTGATGACGACCGATCAAAACAAGTGGGCAATCGTGGTCTGTAACTATGTCAACTTCAAGATGATCAATGAGATCTTCGGCAGGGAAAAAGGCAATGAAGTACTGATCAAGACGGCCGAGATCATTAAATCAGAGCTTGCTGAAGATGAATGCTGCGCCAGACTCAGAGGGGATCGTTTCGGATTGCTTGTACATGAAGAGAAACTGAGTGAGAAATTTTTAGTGAATGAATTGAGCAATATCGATGTGATCGATGAATCGGAATTCAAGATCAAGGTCCAGATCGGTGTATATCCGATAAAAGACAGAATGACACCGGTTTCGATCATGTGTGACAGAGCGGCGATCGCGATCTCAGAAGCTCAAGGTTTCAACAAAGTGGTCTATTTTGAAGATTCCATGATGAAGAAGATCTACTATGAGAAATATATCACGGATGAATTTGAGAAGGCTTTGAAGAATAATGAGCTGAAGATGTATATGCAGCCACAGGTCGCAGAAGATGGAAAGATCGTGGGGGCTGAATGTCTTACCAGATGGATAAGATCGGATGGTTCAATGATCATGCCTGATCAGTTCATCTATGTCTTAGAAAGATCAGAACTGATCTCGAGACTTGATATGTATATCTGGGAGAAGGCTGCCGCGAAACTGAAGGAATGGAAAAACAGTGAATTCAAGGATCTCTATATTTCCGTCAACATCTCACCTAAGGATTTCTTCTATTTCAATGCCTGTGAGTATCTGAATAAACTGATCGAGAAGTATGATATCGATCGAAAGAAACTGAAACTGGAGATCACCGAGTCCATGATGATGGTGGATGAACAGAAACAGCTGGCCTTGGTCGAAAGGCTTCATGAATCAGGTTTTGAGATCGAAATAGATGACTTCGGCAAAGGCTATTCATCTCTGTCGTTGCTTAAAGATATTCCGGCGGATGCCTTGAAGATCGACAAGCAGTTCCTTAAAGAGAGCTACAACAACGCCAAATCGGAAAGAATTTTAGGCAGTGTTGTCGATATGAGTAAGCGACTGGATATGAATGTCATAGTTGAAGGTGTGGAAAATACCAGACAGCTTGAACGTCTCGTTGAGCTGGGCTGTGACAGATTCCAGGGCTTCTATTTCTCTAAACCTATTCCGGTCGACGAGTTTGAAAAACTCTATATCACAAACAAAGGGATGATCAATAACAAGGAAGCAGCGTAAGCTGTTTTCTTTTTAAAAAGGTTCAATCCCGATTTCTGTGTAAAGTGTCTGAATAAGTGTATCGTGATTATATAAAGCAGCAGTAATAGCTGTATCTGTAATTATTAATTGAGGGAACTCCCGTATAATCGTATTTGTCGAAGATAGAAAATGCGAGG
>JAFRJA010000124.1 GCA_017432545.1 Erysipelotrichaceae bacterium | reverse complement strand
GCCGGTTTCAGGTTTTCTATAAATGTCTTATCGATCATGATATCAAACTTCTCCTGTTCTACAGGATCAGTTTATATCGGATCTATATGACATCCTGTTCAAGAAATTGGACACTTATCAGTCGTAAAGTTGAAAAGAGCGTTAATTATCGTTTTCGTCACAATTGTGAATTTTTTAATAAAAAAGATCTTGTGAGCGATAACTCGTTCACAAGACCGAATTAATTAAATTAGATAGGCTTCAGTTGCACCAAGTTCTTTGGCCAGTTCGACATACTTTAACGCATAATCTTCATCGGTAGTGTAATCACCAAGAACTTCTTTCTGTTCGTCTCTGACTCCAAACTGTCGATAGCGGATGATCTTGTAGCGGCAATTATCTCCTATCACTTTCGCAACATATGAGACTGTCTCTTCGTTTTCCTGGTCTCTGTCCGGGAAGATGATCGTCCTGACTTCTTCAAGCTTTCCAACCTTAAGAAGATAGTGCAGATTCTTGAGGATCGTTTCCTGCGGGTATCTGATCAGCCAGTTGGAGAAATCTTTATCATAGGCTTTCACATCCAGCATTACTCCATCACAATATTCCAGGATCTCTTTATTCTCTTCAAAATCCAGATAACCGTTGGAATCCAGTAAAGTCGTTAGACCCAGTTCTTTGACTTTTGGGAACAGCTCAATTATGAAGTCTTTTCTCAAGGTACATTCCCCACCGGATAATGTGATGCCGGTGATATAAGGAGCTGATTTTTTTATTTCCTTCATCAGATCATCGACACTCATTTCCGTGATCTTTGGTGAAGAATTATGAGTGCAGGTCTTGATACAGGTATCACAGCCCACACAGATATTCTTATCCCAGACAACTTTTCCATCTATTAATGAAAGAGCCTTGACCGGACAGGTCTTCACACAATCGCCGCAGTTGCAGCACATGTTGATCGTTTCCGGATTATGACAGAAACGGCAGTTGAACGGACAGCCCTGAAAAAAGATGGCCGTGCGGTTAGACGGGCCATCTACATTGGAAAAAGGGATTATACGGTTAACGGGTGCTGTTTTCATTCTGACGTACGATCCTGCGGTCTAAGGCATGAGCACCATCCTGAGCTCCTTTACCAAAGACAGTGACATTATTTAATGACTGTTTCTTCTGATTCAGTTTCTCGATCTCGGATTTCTTGACCAGATAACCGGTAACACGTACGACATCGGAGTTCTCAAGATAACCGGAGAAATAACGAAGGCCTCTCGCTAAAGAACCCTTGATGATCGGTAAGATCGCTTCCGGAGTCTTTTCATAAGTCTCTTCGAATTTGAAGATATCACCGGTACCGGTCGGGAAATACGGATGGAACTTCTCGTTTACCTGCAGCTGTTCCAGCATCGTCGGTTCCGCAAAGATCGGAATTCTCGTACCTGGTGAATCGTCCATACCATCGGTATCGATACCGACCTGGGCATGCAGTCTGTAGCGATGACCTGTTGCCTCACAATATGGTGCTTCATGAGCAGCGACTCTGTCCCTGATGACATCCATGATCCTTAAACCAAGATCTGTGGCTTCTTCATTCATACCGAAGCCCTTCTTCTTGTCTTCGATACCTAACAGATGATTGACACATTCTGCCAATCCGACGACACCAAACATGCCGGTGAAGTTCTCCAGTTTAACGAAATCTTCCTGGACCAGGAAATTAGCTTTGAAGAAAGACGATTCTTCAACACAGAATCTGACTTTCTTATCCATGTATTCCAGCTGCAGATCGATGTATCTAGGTAATTCGTTCTGTAAGAAATCATTAACATCTTTCGCAGTTAATGAACATTCATATAATCTCATTCTCGGCAGAGTGAAACCGCCGCCGGCTTTTAATAAGCCGTTGTAGCAGGAAGCGATCGCATAATTCTCGCCCCACTCCTTCACAAACATTCTATGGTTGGCAAATGACGGTTTAGCTGTTTTAAGCATGCATCGGATACAGGCTAACGCAAAATCATCACTGGTCAGTTCCGGATCATATTTTAAAGTCAGGTTTGGGATCGCCAGCTGCATCTCTTCGGTAAGTTCCAGCAAAAGTCTCGCGGTAAGCGAATCTTCCGGTCCGATATCCGCATGGACGAATGAATCGGTCAGTACCTTATCGATCTGTAATAAGAAGAGTTTTAACAGCTTCTTGGCATAAGCTCGATCTTCTTTAATAACGAATGGTTCCAGCAGTTTATCGAGATCACCAAGATATACCGGATAAGTTGTAACGGATGGCACATGTCTGTAGAAGATCTCCAGGACGTTGATGGCTTCTAACAGATCCGTAGGTGGCTCAAGTTCCAAAAACTTGCAGCCTTTTTTAAACAGCAGTTCATAATCAGGGCAGATGTATCTTGGACGGTAGGACATCTTACCTTCGTTCAGGTCACATAAAGCTCCTGCTTTCTTGGCCTCATAATAGGCATCGGAAAAGCGGATCGAATCATCCAGGTTCTCACCTAAATGGGCCAAGGCGATCAGTTCCTGGTTATAAGTCAAAGTTGGATCTTTTACTATATTTAATGCTTCACTCATATATATTTACCTCGCTATATTATTATAGAATTTTTTCGCCGTTATTTAGACCTAAATACTTCCATTTCCTGAGCAGATCGATCCATATGCGTTTTAAGTCATTATTATAGGCAATATTCATTTTTTACCATTAAAATAATAGTTATAAAGAATACAGTTAATTGTGTTTATTCTGGAAAGGCAATATTTATGGAAAAGAAGAAAGTTGATAAAGTGGACCAGATGATCGACAAGCTTGTCGTCAATGCCACAGAAGCGCTTAAGGAATTTTCAGACTTCGATCAGGAAAAGATCGACTATATCGTCGCCAAATGTTCAGTCGCCGGATTAGACAATCACGGCATTCTGGCCAAGGCCGCTGTCGATGAGACAAAAAGAGGTGTCTTTGAAGACAAGGCAACCAAGAATCTTTTTGCCTGTGAGTATGTTGTCAACAACATGCGCCATCTTAAGACGGTCGGCGTCATATCGGAAGACCCCGTTACCGGCATCACGGAAATCGCGGAACCGGTCGGTGTGATCTGCGGTATCACGCCAGTCACCAACCCGACTTCTACAGTCCTGTTTAAATCGCTGATCTGTCTCAAGACCAGAAATCCGATCATCTTTTCCTTTCATCCGTTTGCCCAGGAATCATCCAAGATGGCAGCTATGATCATGAAAAAGACGGCGGAAGAAGCCGGTGCTCCAAAGAATTGTATCCAGTGGATCGAGGAGTCTTCAATGGAAGCTACTGCCGCTTTGATGAATCATCCGGGTGTCGCAACCATTTTAGCGACCGGCGGCAATGCGATGGTCAAGGCCGCTTACAGCTGCGGCAAGCCGGCCATGGGTGTCGGTGCTGGCAATGTTCCGGCCTATATGCATAAATCCTGCAACCTGCTTCAGGCTGTCAATGATATCGTTATTTCCAAATCGTTTGATAATGGTATGATCTGTGCCAGTGAACAGGCTGTCATCATCGATGAAGATATCTATGATGAAGCAGTTAAAGAATTCAAACGTTTCAAAGTTCATTTCCTGAAACCGGAAGAAAAGAAGAAACTGTCCAAATTCATGTTCGGGTTCGTTGAAAATGATAAAGGTGTAGAAAATGCCCGGCTCAATGCAGATGTCGCCGGTAAGTCAGTACAGTGGATCGGCGAACAAGCCGGCATCAAAGTTCCTAAGGATGCGACGATCATCGCTGTACCTTGCAAGAGTGTCGGGCCAAATGAACCGCTCTCACGTGAAAAACTCTCACCGGTCCTGGCTTTCTATAAAGCTAAAGATGAAAAAGAAGGATTTGAAATCGCTGATAAAATGGTACGTTTCAATGGTATGGGCCACTCAGCTGTCATCCATTGTGCAACTCAGGAAATGGCTGATCGCTATGGAGACATGATCCCGGCCATGCGTATCATCTGGAATTCGCCAGCTTCATTCGGCGGAATCGGAAATGTCTACAATTCCTTCCTGCCATCATTAACTTTGGGTTGCGGCACTTATGGCCACAACTCTATCGGCGGAAATGTATCTGCCGTCAATCTGCTTAATATCAAGAAAGTCGGAAAGAGGAGAAACACCGTGCAATGGTTCAAAGTTCCACAGAAAATATATTTTGAAAGAAATTCCATCCAGTATCTGAAGTCTTGCCGCGATGTCAACAGAGTTTTCATCGTCACTGATACATCGATGGTTGAGTTTGGTTTCCTTTCCAAGATCACCGAAGAGCTCTATGCCAGAAGAAACAAGGTTGTCATCCAGTTGTTCTGTGATGTCGAACCGGATCCGGATATCACGACGGTAACCAAAGGTGCCAAGATGATGGATGTCTTCAAACCGGATACGATCATTGCCTTGGGTGGTGGCAGCGTCATGGATGCGGCAAAGGGCATGTGGCTGTTCTATGAACATCCGGAAGTCAATTTCGATGACCTCAAGCAGAAGTTCATGGACATCAGGAAAAGAGCCTTCAAGTATCCGGAACTGGGCAGAAAGACAAAACTGATCTGTATCCCTACAACTTCGGGAACAGGTAGTGAAGTCACACCATTTGCGGTCATTTCCGACAAGGCAAATAACAAGAAATATCCTCTGACAGATTACTCATTGACCCCGACAGTCGCAATCGTCGATCCTGAATTTACGACCAATCTGCCACCGAAATCAACTGCGATGACCGGCTTGGATGTATTGACCCATGCGATCGAAGCCTATGTTTCCGTCATGGCCAATGACTATACCGACGGCTTGTGTCTGAAAGCGATTCAGTTGGTCTTCAAATATCTGCCTCGCGCCGTCAAAAATGGCAAGAATGATCTGGAAGCCCGAGAAAAGATGCATAATGCGGCCACGATCGCCGGTATGGCCTTCGCCAACGCCTTCTTAGGCATGACACACTCGCTGGCACATAAAGTCGGCGCGCAGTTCCACACCGTTCACGGTTATACCTGTGCTGTCTTATTGCCGCATGTGATCCGCTATAATGGAAAGGTTCCGGAGAAACTCTCCGTCTGGCCGAAATACACTCACTACTGTGCCGATGAGAAATATCAGGAGATCGCCAAACTGCTTGGCTTAAAGGCCTCAACCCCTGAAGAAGGCGTCGAATCCTTAGCCAAAGCCGTATTAAAGCTTTGCAGGGATTGCGATCTTGATCCGAACTTTAAGGCAATGGGTATCGCTAAGGAAGATCTCATCGACAATCTGGACAATATTGCGGTCGCGGCCTATGAAGATCAGTGTTCACCGGCCAACCCGCGTGTGCCGATGGTCGAAGATATGAAGAAGATCCTTCTGGATGCCTACAGCGGAAACTGATCGTTTATTTACTGATTTATATTAAAGATATAGCCCAGACAATCTGGGCTTTAATTATGCATAATACTGGAATATTTAACTAAAGTGAGCCATTCAGGCCAAAACAGGTGTATAATGAAAACGCTTGCATAAAAGCATATTAATAATTTATAGAAAGGATAATTTATTATGAAAAAACTATTTGCGTTAATGCTGGCTTTATTAATGGTATTAACACTGGCTGGCTGTGGTAACGGCGGCGGCAACACTCCGGCTGACAATCAGTCAGAAGTTCAGAAGGTTATTGCTGAAGCTCAGACAATGACTCTGGAAGAACTGGCTAAGAAGGCTATTGAAGAATCCAATGGCAAGACAGTTTACGGTTTAGGTAACTCTTCACGTGGTAAGACTGCTCTTCCATTATTCATCGAATACCTTCAGACAATCGATCCAAGCTACAAGCTTGAATTCGAATGGCAACAGCCTAAGAACAACAAGATCTTCGACCAGCTCACTGCTGACGGCTTAAAAGATACCGGTACGTTCTTCATGACTCTGATCCAGGATGGTAACCAGATCGAATCCAAGATGGTTCAGACTGGCGTTCTTGACACATTCATCCCTAAAGGCTGGGCTGAAGCAAACGGCACTACTCCTGAAGAATACAAAGGTTATCTGCCTCTTCAGACTTTAAACAAGATCTTCGAATTCAACTGTGTAAATCCTAACAAGAATTTCGCAAACTGCTGGGATTTCGTAGCTGAAGGTGAACATGGTCTGTTCATGGGTCTTGAATCAGAACCAGTAGGAAAGAACTTCCTGATGATGCTGACAAAAGACGAATATGCTGCTTATCTGAAAGACGCTTTCGACAAGCTCGACGACACCAAGAAGGCTTACTTCCAGCCAACTGTTGATGAAATGGCTAAAGAAGCTGAAGAACTCGGTTTAGGCGAAAACGGCAAATACGCTCTGGCTTGGATCAAGCTCTGGGTCAACAGCTTCAACGAGCAGACCGATGATGGTCCAATCTGCTCAACACTGGTCGATGCTTCTGCTGTCGACAAGTTCGGTCTCTTAGTTTACTCTAAGGTACGTTCCGTTGAAGAAACTGATACAGTTTCTGTAAACAACATCAGAGTTGCTGCTTACCAGAATGGTTATGAAGGTATCGGCGGCTACGGCTACTGCCACTATCTGTTCTTAACAGACAACTCACCATTCCCTTGGACTGCATGTGCATTCATTGCTTACATGACAGAAACAGTTGATGGTTTCTCTGCTTGGGGCAAGGATATCGGTGGTTATTCTTCAAATCCGGAAGTTGCTAAGGGCACTGAAGAGAAGTATCACCACTCAACTGGTGAATCTTCAAATGTTGCTACTGACACAACTATGGACAGAGGCTATGACTGGTGGGTTAACGATGGCAAGCTCGTCATCGAAGATCCTCAATACTGCTCATCTGTAGCATTTACAGTAGGTTCATGGATCGAAACACTCGACCACTACAAACCAGAATAAGCAATTAAGTTTACTACTTCAAATCAAAACTGAGAAGTGCCTTTACAATGATAAAGGCACTTTCTCTCTAGAGAGGTAATTTATGTCAAAATCAACGAAAGTAAAACTCAACAGCATAAAGACTTATCTCAGTAAACCTCAGAACATCATTCTGATCCTGACCGGCATCCTGGTCACCTTCACGACCATCGCACCGATCGTCGCGATCATCAAGGATACTTTCCAGATCCATCCGGGTACGATCGACCAGTATCTGACCGGTAAGGTTTCCGGTTATTCCTTTGCGAACTACGTCGATCTGTTTACCAGCCGATTGGCCAAGACAAATCTATGGACCCCGTTACTAAATACGACGATCCTGGCTATCGGTTCCTGTACCTTTGCGATCTTATTCGGCGGCACCTTTGCCTATCTGATCACCAGGACCAATATGGCGTTCAAGAAATATCTGAGTTCGATCTTTATCTTCCCGTACATCATGCCTCAGTGGACGCTGGCTGTTGTATGGCAGAACCTGTTCAACTCCAATGCGGTAACCGGTACGTCTAACGGTTTACTGGCCTCACTGTTCGGCATTACGATGCCGGCCTGGTGGTGTGTGGGACTCTTCCCATGTATCATCGTTCTGGGTATGCACTATGCACCATTTGCCTACATTCTGATCGGCGGTATCTTCAAGAATATGGATGCCAACCTTGAAGAGGCAGCGACCATTCTTGATACACCACGCTGGAAGATCTTCTCCAGGATCACGATCCCGATGGTCAAACCGGCCATCCTGTCGACGATCCTGTTAGTTGCAGGCTCAACGATCGGTTCCTATCCGGTACCACACTATTTGGGCTTACCGACTTTAGCTACCAAGTACGTTTCAATGAACGTCAAATACACCGGCGAAGCTTCGATCATTGCGATCATCATGATGTTATTCGGTGTCGCGATCATGTATCTGAACCAGCGTTCCTTACATTCACGTAAGTCTTATACGACCGTTACCGGTAAATCAGGACAGATCACCAAGGTCAATCTGGGCAATGTCGGACGTTATGCTATCGCAATCGTATTTGCAGTGATCACATTCTTCACTTCTATCTATCCGATCATCTCCTTTGCGTTTGAGACCTTCTTGCCTAACCCAGGCGATTATTCGTTCCTGTATACAGGCAACACAGACAACCTGACGACCAAATGGTGGGTAACTTCCGAAAACATAACCGAAAACGGTATGTATGGCCAGATGGGTATCCTCTACAACAAGACGATCTGGTCGGCTTTCCGCGGAACGATCCTTGTGGCGATCATCTGCTGTCTGACAGCCGGTACAGTCGGTACCTTGATCGGTTACGCCGTCAGCAAGAACAGACGTGGCAAGCTCGCAAGCTATGTCAACTCCATGGCCTTCTTGCCATATCTGATGCCATCAGTTGCGGTAGGTGCTGCTTACTTCATCCTGTTCTCTTCAGGCAAGATCAATCTGTTCAACACCTATCTTGCCCTGGTTATCGTAGGTACAGTCAAATATATCCCGTTTGCTTCAAGAAGCTCACTCAACTCAATGCTTCAGTTGTCAAACGAGATCGAAGAATCAGCGATCATTCAGGATATTCCTTGGATCAAGCGTATGACCAGGATCATCATTCCTATTCAGAAATCTTCGATCGTATCAGGATTCCTGCTTCCGTTCATGACCTGTCTGAGAGAACTCTCACTGTTCATGCTGCTGTGTGTTCAGGGCTTCATCCTGTCAACGACACTGGACTACTTTGATGAGATGGGTCTGTACGCATTCTCAAGTGGTATCAACCTGATCCTGATCGTAACGATCCTGATCTCTAACTTTGCGGTAAATAAGATCACAGGCGCAAGCCTTGATGAAGGAATAGGAGGATAAATAATATGCCAAAAATTGTGTTGGAACACATCACAAAACGTTATGATAAATTCTATGCCGTAGATGATCTGAACCTCGTGATCGAAGACAACGCCTTCGTAACACTCTTAGGTCCTTCAGGCTGCGGTAAAACAACAACTTTAAGAATGATCGCGGGTCTTGAAACACCGACTACCGGTAAGATCACGATCGGCGATCGCGTCGTATTTGATTCAGACGAGGGTATCAACATCCCTGCCAACAAGCGTAAAGTGGGCTTCTTATTCCAGAACTACGCACTGTGGCCAAATATGACAGTTTATGAAAACATCTCCTTTGGTCTTACCAACATCAAAGAAGAACTGCCGGTCATCTATCACGATGCCAAGGCAGCTTCAAAGATGTTAAAAGCATTAAGCAGACCAAATGATATCGTCAAGACCATCAACGAATGCTACGACAAGAAAGGCAAACTTGATGAAAATAAGGCCATGATCAAACTGATCGATGCCTATGAAATTTCTCAATACTCAGCCAAGAAACTTCTCGGCAGCAAACTTCACACTTCAAGTAACGTTGAAGCTGACGCCAAGAAATTATCTGAAGAACTGCAGAAAGTCGTCGATGCAGCTAAGAATGATGCGGCTGGCAAAGGCTTAGAACTTGATGAAGAATTCATCGCTCACAAAAACGGTGAGGTCGTCAAGGAAGTCAGAAAGCTCACTAAAGAAGAGATCGACCTGGCCGTCAGAAGAGTATCAAGGATCGTCAAGATCGGTATGTTCATGGACAGATATCCGGCTGAACTCTCCGGTGGTCAGCAGCAGCGTGTTGCCATCGCCAGAACTTTAGCACCGGAACCATCCGTGCTCTTCATGGATGAACCATTATCCAACCTCGATGCCAAACTGAGACTGGAAATGAGATCTGAGTTACAGAGATTGCATCTGGAAACAGGATCTACCTTCGTCTATGTTACTCACGACCAGATGGAAGCTATGACGTTAGCTACCAGGATCTGTCTGATCGACAATGGTCTCTTACAGCAGTATGATGCACCACTTGATGTCTACAATAAGCCAAACAATCTGTTTGTTGCGGACTTCGTCGGTAACCCGGCCATCAACTTCATTGATGCCAAGGGCAAACAGGTCGGAGACAGCTTCGAACTGACCATCTTTGATAACAAGAAAATCACTTTCACTCCAAATGTCAAATTCGATTTCGCCAAATGGCATAAAGATCTTGATGATCAGAAAAAGAAAGAAGAAGAGCTGCTCGCCGAAAAAGCATCCCAGAAAGGTTATGTTGAAAAGAGCAACAAGGAAACTAACTTCAAGTATCATGTCGCCACAGTAGATGAAGTTGAAGACTACGATGATGAAGTCGAACTGACTGATGAAGATCTCGTATTAGGTGTCAGACCTGAATTCATCGAGATCTCTGAAAAAGGGAAACTCCTTGGTGAAGTCTATTCATCAATGCCTACCGGTATGGAAACGACCGTAAGAGTAAATATCGACGGTTACCTTCTGACCGGTGTCATGTTCGGTGGTGTTGTCTACAAGATCGGTGATAAAGCCAATGTTGACTTCAAAGGCAACAACATCATCCTGTTTGACAGAAAGTCAGGCAAATTCGTAACTTTAGGTTCTCTGAAAGTAAACTGATCATCTGATCAGCTACAAAAACCATTAAGCAGGATCACAGAATCCTGCTTTTTATATCTGCTCAACAGTTCTTGAGCATATTCATTTTATGAATTATTTTGTCATGATAAGATTTTAGAAGCGATGTAGAGAAAGAGGAAAAACATGTTAAATTACACACACAATATTCCAACTAAAGTATATTTCGGTAAAGGGGTGATATCCCATCTTGATGAAGCTTTAAGACAGTTCGGTACCAACGTGCTTCTTGGCTATGGTGGCGGGTCGATCAAGAAGATCGGTCTCTATGATGAAGTCATGAAGATCTTAAATGACGGTGGATTCAAAGTTGTTGAACTGAGCGGTATTGAACCTAATCCACGTATTGAATCAGTCGAAAAAGGTGTTACCTTATGTAAAGAACACAACATCGATGTCGTTCTGGCTGTTGGTGGCGGCAGTACGATCGACTGCTGCAAAGCTATCTGCTCCGGCTATTACTATGACGGAGATGATTTCTGGTACATGGTCAAACATGTCAAAGGGCCAAAGAAATCTCTGCCTTTAGTAGATATTTTGACGATCAGTGCGACCGGGTCTGATTTCGACGGCGGTGGCGTCATCACTAATTTCAAGACCAATGAAAAACTCGGTGCTTCCTTCACCTATCCATCAGTTTCGATCCTTGATCCGACTTACACCTTCAGCGTCTCCAAATACCAGACAGCTGCCGGATCAGCCGATATCATGTCACATATCATGGAAGGTTATTTCTCAAAGACTCCGGACAGCGAACTGTCTGACGGCATCGCTGAAACGATCCTGAAGTCAGTGATCAGAAATCTTCCGGTAGCCTTAAAGGAACCTGACAACTATTCAGCCAGAGCCAATCTCATGCATTGTGAATCCGTTGCCTGCTCAGGTATTCCTGAATACGGCAAGCAGTTCACCGGCTGGCCATGCCACGCCATGGAACATGAACTATCAGCCTACTATGACATCACCCACGGAGTTGGTTTAGCTATCCTGACTCCACGCTGGATGCGTTATATCCTTCAGAAAGACCCATCATGTGAGTGGCGCTTTGTCCGCTTCGCAAGAAACGTCTGGAGCTTAGAAGGAAATGATGAACACGAACTGGCTATAAAAGGCATCGATGCCTTGGAAAACTTCTTCAAAGAAAACGGTATCCCGATGACTCTTGGTGAACTTGGCATTAATGAAGAACACTTCAAAGCCATGGCAGATCACTGCTGTGAAGGCGGAAGACTGGAAAACGCATTTGTTCAGCTTGACAGTGAAGATGTAGTAAATATCTACAAGGATTGTCTGTAATATACTGATCTTTTCCAACAACAAAGGGGTTATCCAAAACCATCGGATAACCCCTTTTGTGTTTTTGTAAAATGTCAGTTTCTTATTCCACTCCAAACAGCAGTTCGAAGTAGGTAGGCATTGGCCAGTATTTGCGATCAGTGATCTTCTCGAGTTCATCGGTATATCTTCTGATCTCTTCCATGAGCGGAAGTATCTCATCATGATAGAAGAAAGCGATCTGTAAGGAATCGGAACCTTTGTCTTTACTCAACAGTTCTTCAAGTAAGGCAATATCTCTGACGATCCTTCCTGAACAGTCCATGATCGTCTCCATTACTGCTACTTCATACATGTCATTATTGTATAAGCCAGCTTCCTTGCTCTGATTGATGACAGAGAGTAATTCCTTCTCATATCTGCTCAAAGCCGGAAGTATATCCTTCTTCAACATGTCCAACATCGTCAAAGCTTCAATATTGATTGTCTTGTAGTATTTCTCCAGATAGATCTCATATCTTGAATGAAGCTCAGTATCAGTCAGTACTTTATTGTTTAATAAGACATCGACATTCTTCTTATCAAGATAGTGAGATAAAGCTTCCGGAGTTGAAGCGTAGTTGCTTAAACCACGTCTTTTCGCTTCTTCTACCCAGGAGACATCATAACCATTGCCGTTGAAGATGATACGCTTGTGATCGTTCAGAGTCTTGATGATCAGATCATGAATAGCAGTATTGAGGTCATCGGCTTTTTCCAAGATATCAGCGAATTCCTTCAGCTCTTGTGCTATTACCGTATTCAAGATCGTATTAGGTGTAGCTATAGATGCTGAAGATCCTGGCATGCGGAACTCAAACTTGTTTCCGGTGAAGGCAAACGGTGAAGTCCTGTTACGGTCTGTGTTGTCTTTAGGGAATGAAGGGATCGTATGGACACCGATCTGGATCGAAGATCTTGTCGAGTCATAGGAAGTCTCATTCTCGATCGAATCAAGGATTGCCGCCAGTTCATCACCGATGAATACTGAGATGATAGCGGGAGGAGCTTCATGTCCGCCTAAACGATGGTCATTGCCCGCTGATGAGACAGACATTCTGATCAGATCCTGATATTCATCAACGGCTTTGATGACAGCCATTAAGAAGATTAAAAACTGAGCGTTCTCTTTAGGCGTATCACCCGGATCCAGAAGATTCATACCTGTATCAGTTTTCAAAGACCAGTTGTTGTGCTTGCCGGAACCATTGATATTGGCGAATGGCTTTTCATGTAACAGGCACTCCAGACCATGTTTCTTGGCCGTCTTCTTCATCACTTCCATGGTCAGATTGTTCTGATCGGCGGAGACATTGACAGTTAAGAAGTTATTGGCCAGTTCGTGTTGCGATGGAGCTACTTCATTGTGCTCAGTCTTGGCTTGAATACCCAAGGTCCATAATTCCTTATTGAGATCCTTCATGAAATCCTGAACTCTTGTTTCAATGGAGCCGTAGTAGTGATCATTCATCTCCTGACCTTTAGGGGTCATGGCACCAAACAGAGTTCTGCCAGTAAGTCTTAAGTCTTCTCTTTCATCAAAGTATTTCTTATCGACAAGGAAGTATTCCTGTTCTGCGCCGGCTGTTGCTTTGACATGATCAACATCTTCATTACCGAAAAGATGAAGGATCCTCATAGCTTCTCTGTTCAAGGCTTCCATTGATCTTAACAATGGTGTCTTATGATCAAGAGCTTCTCCTGAATAGGAACAGAAGATCGTCGGGATACATAAGATGCCGTCCTTTATAAAGGCATAGGATGTCGGATCCCAGGCCGTATAGCCCCTGGCTTCAAAAGTGTCTCTCAAACCGCCTGATGGGAAGGAGGAAGCGTCTGCTTCGCCTTTGACCAGGTTGTTTGGTGAGAACTCAAGAATGATCTTTCCGCCGCCAGCCGTGGAAACAAAGCTTTCATGTTTCTCGGCTGTAGCACCGCTCAACGGATGGAACCAATGGGTAAAATGGGTAGCTCCGTTTTCAATAGCCCAGTCCTTCATGGCTTTAGCTACTTCTTCAGCTATATCCTTATTGAGATATGTACCTCTTTTGATCGTATTATTTATTTCCTGATAAGTGGCTTTAGAAAGCCTTTTCTTCATCACTTCATCATTGAAGACCTTGCTTCCGAATGTATTCATAATGTCTGTCATAATTTATTTCTCCTTTTGATATTTTAATGCCGCATTGACCAATCCGACAAATAACGGATGAGGTTTATTAGGTCTCGATTTGAATTCCGGATGGAATTGTACACCGATAAAGTAATCATCATCTTTATATTCCATTGTCTCAACAATATATTCATCAGGTGATGTTCCTGATAAGATCATACCAGAATCCTGCAGTCGCTGTCGGAATTCATTGTTGAATTCATAACGGTGACGGTGACGTTCTCTGATCTCCTCTACACCATAAGCCTTATAGATCCTTGTTCCTTTTTTAAGCCTGCAGACATAGGAACCAAGTCTTAAAGTACCACCCTTGTCTTTTTCATCATTCTGACCGGGCAGGAAATCAATAACTTTATATTGTGAATCAGGATCGAATTCTCTCGAATTGGCACCCTTCATCTCACAGACGTTTCTTGCAAACTCAATGACCGCTACCTGCATACCCAGACAGATGCCCAGATATGGCAGATTATTATTCCGGCAATATCCGGCAGTCGTGATCATGCCTTCAATGCCCCGATCACCAAAACCACCCGGAACGATTACACCATCACAATCTTTCAGTTTATTAGCCACGTTTCTTTCATTGACCGTTTCCGCATCGATCCATTTGATTTTAATCTTGCTGGAAGTTTCATATCCCGCATGTGTCAGAGCTTCACTGATCGACAGATAAGCATCATGAAGTTTGACATACTTGCCCACCATTCCGATCGTTACATTATGAACCGGATGTTTGGCTTTCTTGACCATCGCCTTCCAGCCGCTGAGATCTGCTTTCTGAACTTTTAGCTGCAGTTTCTCACATACTGTATCCGCAATCTTCTGTTTTTCCAGCATCAGCGGTACTTCATATAATAACGGCAAGGTTCTGTTTTCAATGACGCATTTTTCCTTCATGTTGCAGAACATCGCGATCTTGACAAACACTTCATCTTCCAGAGGCTTGGCACATCTAAGGACGATGATATCCGGATTGATGCCCATACCCTGTAATTCCTTGACAGAATGCTGCGTCGGTTTGGTTTTGTGTTCCTTGGAGCTGACCAGATAAGGGATCAGTGTCACATGGACATAACAGACGTTGTCCGGACCCTGTTCCAGTCCGATCTGTCTGATCGCTTCTATGAAAGGCTGCGATTCGATGTCACCGATCGTCCCTCCGACTTCACAGATCAGAATATCGGGATTATTCTTTTTTGCTGCCGAATAGATAAAATCCTTTATCTCATTGGTGATATGCGGGATGACCTGAACCGTCTTGCCCAGATACTCACCTTTTCTTTCTTTATTCAGGACATTCCAGTACACCTTACCGGTCGTCAGATTTGAATACTTATTTAAGTCCTCGTTGATGAATCTTTCATAATGACCGAGATCGAGATCCGTCTCCGCTCCATCTTCCGTCACATATACCTCGCCATGCTGGTAAGGTGACATGGTACCAGGGTCGACATTTATGTAAGGATCCAGTTTCTGCGAAGCAATTTTCAGACCCCTGGCTTTCAAAAGTCTGCCCAATGAAGCAGCCGTGATTCCTTTTCCCAGACCGGATACGACACCACCGGTCACAAAGATGAATTTTGACATAATAGCGACCTCCGTAAAAATAAAAAACAACATCGTCAGCGATGTTATTAATAAGGGTTATCAAACCATATCCACGAACTATATTCCATGGAAATTATGGTCTTGTACGGCCGTACAAATCAAAATACTTTATCATACTAAACCTATGAAATATATCTTGTCAATATGGTTTACATAAAAATTTTAAAAACCGGTACCGGTACCTTAATCAGACTGAAAAAAGTTTCAGAAACAGAAGTTTTTTATCTATTCATCCTTCTTTTCCCGAAGCAGATCATTCAGTTTTTTAACTTCTTTCCTGTATCTTGAAGCCATTATCAGCCAGATGATAAAGAAGATTCCGGTGATCACTAAACACGAAATCAATATCACAACGGTGTTTGCCGGTATCCAGTTGAGATAAAGCCCGATGATCAGAAAAGAAGCGTTGATCAAAAGACAATGTAAAACTGTTGCTTTGAACAGACCCCAGTCTTCTATTTCGTAGAAACAGGTTCCCGCAAAACAGATCGCGCCATGAATTCCTGATAAAAGTGTATGAACCAGAAAAGCGTTTGTTTCGCTTCCGTATTTGCTTATCATATCCGAACCAAATAAAACACTTGAGCCTGAGAAATAGGCGTTAAGGAAAGTGATCAAATCACCAATGGCCATCCCAATCACAAAACCTATCAGTATTCTTTTAATCCTGTTTTTTGTCATTGATCATTTTCCTTTCTCATCAGACGTTTCTTTATTTCCGAAATACTGCGTCTTGATGCCCAGGTTTCCAAACCGTTATTCATTTCGATTCTTAAAGTTCCTGAAACTGAAAAATCAAATTCTTTCACCTTCAGAAGATTGATGATCTCATAACGGGAGATCTTGATGAAAGATGGTGATTTCAGTTCCTGTTCAATATCCTGTAAAGAAGATCTCATCTCAAAAACACCATCTTCCGATACTACTTTAAGTTTTCTGTTGTTGGAAGAAATAGAATAGATCTTTTCTAAAGGAATGATGATCGCTGAACCTTTATCATCATAGACTGTGATGGTACTTTCAAAAGGATCAGAAATCTTCTTGATCAGTTCCATTACTTCTTCATCCTTCTTATCAGCTGTTATTACGATATTAATATCCTGCTGCGAAGGATCTTCTGCAAACTCTATATTGATCTTTTTCATCTGTTTCCATTTTAAGAAATCTGACTCACTATTTCACTATAACAGTCATGCAGTTATCTGCCAGTTTTACATAAACGGTCATTTTTAATACATGAACGGTATTATATTTTAACCACTTATACTTTAATAATTACCGCTTACTGATAATTTATTTTTATATTAATGCCCTGTCTATATAATTAAGAAAAAGAATGAGGTATCTGATAATGAAAAAGAACAGAAAAACAATCATGCGTTGCCTGTTGGCGGTACTATGCCTGGTAAGGATAGTAATGCCTTCAGTGATCTATGCGGATGATCCACCTGTTAAAACCACACCGGTCTCGATAACTGAGTGGAGCGGTGGCTCAGTTACGGAAACACTTGGCGATGTTAATGTCGTCAATGATCCTGATGATGAATATACTACCTATGGATGGGCCGTACACGCCAGCACTCAGGGAGATGAATCGAGCATACATCTGACTACGGGAGATGTTTCCTTGTCAAATGATGCCAAAAGCAGTGAAGGCAATCTCTATTACGGAGTTGATGCTGACGCAAACAATGGTTCTTATACATTCGTTCAAACAGAAGATGTTACAGTTCAGAATATCAATAAAAATGATGCTGAAGTAGTCGGTGTAAATGCTGATGCCGGATTTGGCAGTTCTAATGTTTCAGTTATTACCGGAGATATTACGGTCAGCGGTGATGCAGGAAAACAGACAGGTCTTAAAGTCGATTCAATGTCTTTTGATCGAGAAGCCTTGAACGATGAAAATCTTAATGTTGATGAACTGAAAGGCGAAACATCTTTCGCTTCGGCTATGACCGATACTATAACTGTATTAGACGGAACAGGAGTTGAGATCGATTCTACTCTTAAGGCTGTTTCCAGTGCCGTGACCGATTCTATTAAAGCTGAAGACGGAATAGATATCAGTGCTAAATATGGTGGATCATCAAGTATTGAAGTGAATGGTGATGTTGTTGCAGAAAAAACAGGAATCAAAATTTCATCAGATAAAAACAGTTTTGTTGATGTGTTTGTAGATGGAACTGTATCTGCTGCGACTCCGCTTGTTATTTCAGATTCCACTACTGCCGAAAACGCCTCCGTTACACTCTGGAAAATAGAAAAACAAATTATGAAGACACCCAGCCTGTCACAATAAGAACTTCTGCTGTTTCTGACAATGATACAAATATTGCGGAAATCGTAAATTATATAATTAGGATCGATCAGAATTCTGAGCTTCTCAATCCTACCAAGAAAGATGGTTCTGCCCTTGATATGTCTCATGGGGAAACCGTTGTTAAAGAAAACACCGAGATCGTACTCAATGTCGCTGAAGGCTGGAGCATTATCAATGCCTACAATAATGGCAAACCATTGGAAAAGGATGAATCAGGCCGTTATGTATTAACTGTTGCTTACGGGGGTGGTATTGAGTTCTCTGCCGAGTTTGAACAGAATATTCCGGTTGATGGAGGAGCTGACAGTGTTCCTTCAGATGACTCATCATCTGGTTCTTCCTCTTCCGGCACAGTCGTTGTACGCTTTGTTCCACCAACGACCGGCATCGATGATGGGCATAACGGTATTGTTAGAATATGTATGTACCTTCTTGATCTGCTGATCGTAGCTCTGTTCTGTACATCATTCATTACCAAGGCCAACTATAATCAGTTCCATAACACTTTACCTGATTATCTGAAATAAAAGGTGACAATATGAAAAACAAAACAAATAAAATAAGCAAGATCTTTACTGTTCTGACTCTGGTTCTTCTGTGCACATTAAGTCTCGGGGTCAGAATACAGGCAGATGATCCCGAAGAATGGGAAGAATCTGGAACCATCCTGCTGGATAAGGTCTACTATGAGACCAGGACCAGAAAACTGACTGTTGAAATAACTGAGACTTCCGGAGAGATCGCTCATGAATATGAACTGTATATGATGATCGAAGGAGAACTTGCCGACAATATCGGACAGTTTATGAATCTTGGTAAATTGCTGTCCATCCTGGGTATCATGACCGTTGATATCAATGATACTTCAAAGATCATCATTAACGGCGGTGGCAGGATCACTATCAAAGATCAGGAACTGTATTTCGGCAGTAACGAAGAAGTCAAAGCCGGAACCAAAGTCCTGATCGGTGTTGAATCACTGGATGAAAATTATAATCCATCCAGAAGCAATCTGATCGAACTGACGATTGGTGAAGAAAGCGCCGAATCCGGAGCCATCAACGCCATTGAAACCGACCCTGAACCGGGTAATAGTCAGAACACGACCCCAAATAATGAAAACAGTAACACTTCATCAAATGGCGGTTCTACTTCACTGTTGCTGGTTGTCGGCGGAATTGCTTTATTGGCTGCAGCCGGTGTAGGGATCGCTTTGAGTAAAAAGAAGAAAGATACAGCTAAACCGGCAGTAAAGACGACCAGAATCATCCACAGGAGAACTCCTGAAGAAGAAAAAGGAGATGAAGGAGACTTCCCGTCTCTGGAAGATAAGACGGTCTTTGTGGAAACTGAAGATGAAGATCTGATCAAAGTCCTGAAGAACAGGCATTATCTGGAAGTAGTCCAGAATGAAGAAGATGAAGAAACTGGTGAGATTCCTGATCCTGATGAGACCGCAGCTGACAGTGAGCCTCATCTTTATATCTGCGATGTCAAAGACGAAGAAAGACTTGGTGATCTCTTGGAGAAAAAGAAAGATTCTCTGGAGAAAGTTCCGCTGGGACTTGTCCTTCCGGAAGACCTGATCAACAGGATCAAAGATAAACTTGAAAAACTCAAGGAAGAAAAACAGATCGTCGGTTATGTACCGTTCAAAGCCGATAAAAATGACATCATGATCAGACTGATCCTGCCGATCTTGAAATCTGATCTCAAGTCTGATGCCTCACTGGAAAATATCGGTAAGGTCTGTGATCTGCTTGGTATCGAAGGTGTCTCAACAGTGATCAGTACCTTTATTTCCGGTAGAGATATCAAATCAACTATCGAAGACGGTAATCTAGGTTTCACAGGTACGGCTACGATCATTTCCGATGTCGCTTCTATATTGGGCATGGATACGGTTGCCAGTGTAGCAGGACTCGTTGGTGATGTCGATTCGATATCAGCAGGTACTGATTCTGAAGCCGGTGCCTATGAAAAGAAAAACGCCGTTCTCGGCGCTAAAGATATCGTTGATGTCATAACTGATCTGGCTGATAAAGCCTGAGTGATATCACAAATAATTGTATGAAAGCCGCAGACGCGGCTTTTCATATTGCGGTTAATTATTTTATACAGCGGAAGATACCTTCGGAATTGACAGAGTGAACTTCGACTTCACTGTACATTTCTTCCAGACGTTTTCTTAAGCTTTCTTTCGTCTCAAAAGGCGGCGTAAAGAAACCTTTTGGCACATACATGTGTTTGACAAACCAGTCTGTTCGGTCAAACTCTTTGGCTATATAGAAACAACCGCAGAAGATACCACCCTTTTTCAATACGCGATTTGTTTCTTTATAGGCTGCATCTTTATCCGGAAAGGCGTGGAAGCCATTCAAAGACAGTACGATATCGAAAGTCTCATTGCCAAATGGCAACTGACCGACATCACCCTGGATAAAGGTGATATTTCCTATGCCTAAAGCTTCAGCTCTTTTCTGAGCACTCTTCATCATTTCAGCTGAATAATCAAGACAGGTGATATTGGCGTTTTTGAAAGTCTTATAGACCGGAACAGTCAGAACGCCAGTCCCTACCGGAACTTCTAAAAGCTTACCTGAGAAATCCTGCGGGATCGGCTCAAGCGCATCATTGATCCATTTGGCAGCCAGTTCCTTATCCAGACCCCAGATAACCGAGTCAGCTAGTTTTCCGATCAAAGTCGAACGGGTAATGATCCCATCATAAACATTACTGATATCACCCAGCTGTTTATAAGATTTCTGTATGTCTTCATGTCTGTCATGCATATACCTACTCCTTGAATCTGATCTTTACTATTTTCATCCTGACAAAACTGTCACAGAATTTCAACATCAGTTTATGGAACAGATTGACATCGTTATAGATATCTCTGTATCCGCGCATATAGCTTCTTTCACTTACCTCAGCGAAATCATCGCTCCAGTCTTCAACTTCTTTTTTATCTTCTAAAGAGAAGTAAGCGGAAACATCGCTGATCCCCGCTTCTTTCAACCAGGTCTTGCGCATCATTTTTGCACCCTTTTCGTTACAACAGTCAAAAACAACAACTCCGCCTGGAAAACGTCTGGCTAATGTCTTAAACAATTCTTTTACTTTTTCTTTTTTCAGATAATAGAAGACACCGGCCGCAAAGAAGATCGCACCCTTAGAACCATCGATCTGATCCATCCAGCGATAGTCGTTTAGATCGGAAGCGATATTGGTCTCTCTTTCATTTTTTTCCAGTATTTCTTCTCTGATGTCGATGACATCTTTGAAATCAACATTATAACCGTGACATTTCCCGTTATCGACTTTGGCGAAAGAATCATCAAGGCCACAACCCAGATTGACTACAGCTGCCTCTGGGTTTAATTTCAGATAATCTTTGATCTCCCAAATTAGATCATAGTGACGCTGAGCTACTTCAAGAGCTCCGAACAAGCCGGCTTGCGTCTCCATCTTCTTTTTCCTGGCCGCAAAATCATAGTCCAGCATCTCACAGATCCTCTGGGCTTGTTTGTCCTCAAACAGCTGCGGGTAATGATCGGCACAGATCTTTCGGCCATATAAAGGAATGATCAAAGTTTCCTGTACGGTGTTTTTTTCAATATGATATTTATCCATTTTCTATTTCCTTGTGATCACATCGTGGCAACAATCTCCATCGGATAGATCGCTGTATCTTGTGAAGTTTATCCTTCTTTTAAGCAGGGCATAAGCCGATTCATCGGTTTTACAGAAGATCTTACATAAAGGTCTTATCCCATAATATTCAAACATCTTTACATACATACATTCACTTATGCTGTATTCGATGCGACCATCTTCAACTTTGAACATATCATAAGTGATACTGCCATCTTTTACTCTTTTCTCATGATCATCGATATTCCATTTTTCGGCGATCTTATAGCTGTTTGGCAGGATATCGATAAGTCCTTCCAGTATCGCAAAAAGCTTCTTACGCTTTCTGAATACACCATCGGAAAAATCCATGATCTGTTTATTATCCAAACCAAGTTCCTTGAGCTCCAGACACACCGCGATGACCGCATAGATAAGATTCACATTCATAGTAGGATAAATGTTGTGTTCCTTATAGATCTTCGAATCATACATCTGTTGTAATCTTTCAGAGTATCTTTTCTTCTTTTCGGCAATATCCGGATAATTATCTCTTCTTAGCTGTTTCTCATATAGATCCGCATAGCGCTTTACTTCTTTATTCATCTTAAGCCTTCTTATTCAGATAAACGCTTTGGGCATTTTCCTTGGTATCATCATCTTCGACATAACCATCGTATGGCGCATCCGGGTCTTCGTAGTGACGTAAGAACGGCGTACATTTCTTATCGGTATGCGCAAAGACAAAATTCAGATCATCGCTCCACCCGGTATGGCCACTGATCACATTGATATGTGCGTTACGCTTTAAGATGTTTTCTTGCAGCGCCTTAAGTGAAGATAAAGACAATTCATTATCTTCTGCCAAAGTCGACAGGAAACTGTAACCTCCATCAACGCCGAACCAGATCGTGTCACCGGTAAACAGATATTCATCATCGATCAGATAGACCATGTGGCCCCAGGTATGTCCCGGTACCAGCAGGCATTCAATCTTGATGCCATCGATATAGAATACATCCTTGTCTTTGAGCAGGACTTTCTCATTATCGATCTTCACTAAAGGAAGTTTATACATCTTATGCATGACTCTTCTTCTGACCTCGCCGGTAAGATATCTGTTCTCGATCTCTCCGATATAGATCTTCGCATCCTTGAACAGCAGTTCGCTGTCTCTTTCCAAAGCTCCGACATGGTCGGTGTCCTGATGGGTGATCAGGATGTGCTTGATCGTGCTTGGATCGATATTGAGCCATTCCATCTTTTCCTTGAGCCTTTCATAGTTGTATCCGGCATCGATCATGATCGTCGTATCACCTTTTGTATAGAAAAAGATATTGGCGACCCATTCTCTTACACAACTGACCTTATCATCGATCTTTCCAGTATTGAGCGGTTTAAAAATAGCCCTTCCTTTAAACAGCAGGCTCATGCCTATCTTCTGTTCCTGTGAATCTTTTCTTGCCATAGAATTCCTTTACCTCATCAATGTACAGATATATGCCAGCAGTAAGGAAACAAAGGGGAATATCGCTATTCTGATCAGCTGTTCCTTGCGGTTGAAGCCGAAATTGTGATAGCCTTCACAGCCTTCCGTTTCCGGATAGTAGTGCTGAAAGAAATGGGACTTCGTCAGAAGATAATAATCAAGACAGATGATGTCAAAAGCCTTAAGCAGATAAAGAATGGTCAGATATCTGATAAAGAAATCCCAGAAGGTGAAGTTATTCCTGATACCGTCATAACCAGCATAGATGAGCACAAAAGCAAACATTCCCAAAGCTATAACGATCAGTATCCAACCTATTATTCTTTGCCCGGGAAATCTTTCCTCATGATCAGTGGCTACAGCCTGGATATCTTTAGGAGCACTCGTGAAAAAACGACGATCCTGCACAAAGGCAACTGCCCCGTACAATAAAACAAACAAAGCGATCATCGACAAAATAGACAGCAGTATTGTGACTTTCATGACGCCTTCCTTTCTATCGTCTTTTCTTTGACTTTCTGTATCATCATATCCCAGCCCTCTTTAGCTTCCTTACAAAACGGAAAGACCGGATAGCAGTGGAACATTCCCTCACCGACAATCGTCTCGTAAGGGGCTTTATATCTGTGTAAAGCGTCTTCTATCGCCGGAGCACAGGCATAAAGCGTTTCATCGGAACCATAGATCAGAGTCACAAACGGGCAATCGGAGAAATCACCTCTCTGTAACCACAACATATATTCAGGAACGGATTCATCACCATGTCTCATGATCTCAATAGCTGTCTTCATATATTCGGCAGGAATGATCACATCCTTCTTTTCCAGTTCCAGCATCCTTTCCCATTCCTCTTGCCCATCTACACAATTGCCCGGTGAGATAGACATGATATAACCCGGCATCGGCGTATCCTTATGCCTGTCATTGATATACGGTACCATGCCTAAAGCGAGATTGCCTCCTGATGAGGTGCCTAATACCGAAATGTTTTCCGTCTTATAATCCTTTAGCATTTCCTTGTATGTCTCATGGATCATCTCATAAGCCTTAGTCAGAGGATAATCGGTACACAAAGGATAATACGGGATATAGACATCAAGTCCCGTTTCTTTTGCGAAAGCCAGCGCCTTCTTTACTGAACCTGGTCTTGGTGCTGTCACCATGCCTCCGCCGATAATAAACAGATTCGCAAATTCGCTCCTCTGTTTATGGATCATCTTAAGAACAGTAAATCCCATCACCTCAGTTTTAGTGATCTCAAATTCTTCATCTTTTAATTCCGGTATCCTGTTTTTCTGATTGTGCTTTCTTCTGTTTTCCAATAACTGTTCAGGATCATCGCACTTCCACATGTTTTTGAAGTTGATCGCTCTTACCAGAGCCTTAAGAAATTCATATTTGAATGACATATCAGATCTCCTTATACCTGCTTACCAGAAAACCATTTTCATCCTTAACGATCTCATACTGTTTCGCCAAAGGATTATTGTTTCCCACCACACAGTAATCACAGTGATCAGAATTACCACAGGTCCCTTCTCTTATCAGAGTTCCATGGATCTGTTCAATACCATAGAAGTCGCAGTTGCAGCACAGTGGCAAGACATGCAAGAGATTATGTTTTTTCGCAAACTCCGCATTCGGACACCTGTTGAAAACATAACGTGAGATCTGATTCTTTGAATCATAAGGCAGATTCGTATTATCGAAACCCTCCGGATATTTCTTCAGATCTTCCCTGTCTCTTTTCCCGACTCTATTGAACACTTTGTCGATCAGCCACATATTCGATCTTCTGTTGAGGTCAAAAATCTTTCCCAGTTTTCTGAAAGGTTCCATGAATACATCTTTAGTCAGTTCTTGGAGTTCTTCCATTGGTGGTTTATCTTCTAAAGCTTCGTATAAGGCAAACACCAGAAGACCCCCATAGATAGCTTCCGCATGACCATTATTTTTTCCACCGTAATCAGGCAGATCTTTATAATAGGAAAGGTAATTATCTTTGGTTTTCTCAAAGATCCTGTTTCCTTCCGCTTCACCATAACGCCTGTTCAGCCAGTTTTTAATTTTCTGATTATATTTATCCGGAAAGAGTTCTTTGGCTATCTCTTCATAAGTCATATCATTTTCTCCCGCACAGTAAAGTTGAACCATTCAGTCCCAGAAATACAGATTCCTTATGACTCATGAAAGAACCATCGGTCGTATCGATCAGCTCTACTTCTTCATAACCTTCTTCTTTCAGTTTCCTAACAAATTCATTCATATCCCCATAGCGGTACTTGCTCATCAGATCATGGATCGCAAAAGTTCCGCCCTTCTTTAATACTCTAAATGTTTCCAATAAGAGTTCCTGTTTATTCTTACCCGCAATATTGTGGTAGACATAATTACTGGTTACCGCATCAAAAGATTCATCTTCAAAAGGCAGCTTTACCGCATTACCTTCCACAAAACAAACATTATCTACGCCTTCGGCTCTGGCGTTATCTTCACAAAGTTTCTTGCTGAAAACACCTTTATAGGAGCCACTCCAGATATCGCAACCAAACATTGTCCCCTGTAGATTATTCTTGGCACAGGCGATCGTCAGTGCTCCCGAACCACAGCCCACATCAAGTCCTTTTCCCTTTTCAGGAAGTTTTACATATTCCGCAGTCTTTTCGATTATTTCTTTCGCCAGCTGACGCTTGCCATTATAGTCAAAAGCTCTGTACAACATAAACATCCAGATCGCCACATCAAGCAGAATAAGTGTTATGATACCGGACTTCATCATCAGGATGATGCGCAGTTTACCATCAAGACATAAACCCGCTAAAACAAACAGAACAGCTGTCACAGCCGCCAACGCAAATAATCCGATCACCATTGATCCCGGTACCCAGTTTTTATAGTTTGCTTTCATGATCTGTTCCTCTCTTTCTGTTTTATGTAAGAAAAAACTTCTTAGCTCTTTTTGCGAATTCTTGAGGATGCATCATCACCAGTTCCCCATGCATCATATGAGGTATCTTTACCACTTCGATCTGAGGCAGATACTTCTTTGTCCAGTTAAGATCTCTGACTCTGCCCTTCCATTCATCATCGCCGATCCAGAAACTGATCTTTGTATCAATTTCAGGAGCCTTTTCAGGTACTTCATAGTTATTTGCCGACCAGAAGATATTCCACATCGTCTTATCGGAAAAAGTCTTCAGATATTTCCTAACTGCTTCATATTCCTCTTTAGCTCTGTTTATATCCCGGGCAAAACGTTCCGGCGGAAAGGCCATCTCCATGAGTGAAACAGAGCTTCTGCCTATCTTGATCATCAGATAATCACGCACACATATCAGTTTACACAGCCACTTTGGCAGATCATATGGTGCAGTCGCAGCATCTAAGATCGCTTTATCAACTTTGATGTTTTCACTAGTCAGAAAGCGTATAGCCATACCTCCGCCAAAGCTCAATCCGTATAGCGCATCTAAATGATTGATATCATGATCTTTCAGCCACTTCGCTGTATCACTGACTGTTTTTTCAACGGAGATGAAATCATTCCCATCCTCAGGAACATGACCATCCGGTGTTACAAGGATCACATGAAAGTCATCTGAGAGCAGTTCAGCTGACTCTTTAAATTCCTGCCAGGGTTCACAACTCCCTTGAAAAAACAGCAGTTTCTTCTTATTCTCTTTTCCGAATTCGTGTATGACCATCTTAAATATCTAAATAACCATTAGTCTTTCTTTCCAGTTCTGTCCAGGCTTTCGGTATCTGTCCATACTGACCGATATATTTCTTGAAATCATTATTCAAAGCACTCATCTCATCGATCGCATTCATCGCATGATCAGAAGTACAGCGTTTGCCTAGTTTCGTGGCACAGATAAGTTTATAGAAAGGCAGATAAAGACGTTTGAAACTCGGCTTATTATATGAACGATCTGATTCAGGCAAGATCTCGTGGCCATTATTATCCAATACTTCATAGGCAGAAATCGTCGCATCCATGATCTCGTTGAGATAAGCTTTATCTTTTCTGACTTTCTTCAGATCACCATCGGTATAGTAACAGGCAAAGGCTATCGGCAATACCGAAGCCGCATGACACAACAACCAGTCACCCATATTCGTTTCATAGTTTACTTTGTATCTGCTTCCTTTAAAGATCTCATCAACAAGTTTCTTATCTGACTTTTCATCCTTGAGATTGCCGATCGTGATCTTGCGGATATCGATCGATTCCACATGATCCTTTTCTCTATGACCTGCTGAAGAACCAAACGCAAACATCACGTTTTTGTCTTTCAGTATTTCCCTTAGTTCACTAAAACGCAGATTGTTTCCGACAAAAACGATATTCTTGGAAACATTATTCTTTAAAGCCTCAATGACACTGTCTATCTGTGAATAGCGCACTACAACAAAGATGACGTCATAGAGATCATCAGCTGCGAGCGTTTCGATCACCGGTATCTTATTTACACTTATCTTGCCGAAGAAGTGATGGATGATCAGACCTTTTTCTCTGATCATCTTTCCCCATTCACCTCTAGCCAAAAGCGTTACGTCTTTACCGTCTTCATAGAGATTGTTGATGAGATTACAGCCGAGTACCCCGGCTCCGAATACGAGTATCCTCATTTTCTCTCCTATCCCAAAGCTACATCCAGAGCCATCATCAGCGAAAAACCGATCGCAAAAGATATGACTCCGATGTTGGAATGTTTGCCCGCGGACATTTCCGGGATCAGTTCCTCAACGACCACATACAACATCGCGCCGGCCGCAAAAGACAATAGATACGGCATAGCCGGAACGACCAGTCCGGCTAAGAAAACAGTTAAACCACCGAATATCGGTTCCACGGCTCCGGATAAAACTCCTAACCAGAAAGACTTTGTTTTACTCTTGCCTTCGGAATATAAAGGCATCGAGATGATCGCTCCTTCCGGAAAGTTCTGGATCGCAATACCTAAAGCCAAAGCCAGAGCACCACCGGAAGTGATCATTCCTGAGCCGTTTAGTAATCCGGCATAGACGACACCGACAGCCATACCTTCCGGGATATTATGTAAAGTAACCGCCAGCACCATCATGATCATGCGGTTGAGATTGCTTTTGGGTCCTTCAACCTGATCGATACTTCTGTGCAAGTGCGGAATGACTTCATCCAGAAACAAAAGAAACAGGATACCGAACCAGAAACCCACAAACGCCGGCAGGAAAGCCATTCTTCCCAAAGAAACCGATTGTTCAATAGCCGGTACGATCAGGCTCCAGATGGATGCGGCAACCATCACCCCTGCCGCAAAACCCGTCAGAGCCCTCTGTACCGATATCTTCAGATCCTTCTTGAGAAAGAAGACACATGCCGCACCGGCTGATGTTCCAAGAAAGGGAATAAGAAGTCCCATCAGAACGGTCTTCATGATTATCTGAACCAGCCTTTCTTTTCATAAGGCTCACTTGAAATACCATTACAGGTATAACCTGTTTCATCAATAGCTGTTTTGAGTTTTTCTGAATCGATCTCTTGTTCACTCAGAAAGGTCGCTTCTTTCTTGCTTCTTGAAGCACTTACTTTTTTAGCAGTGGGAACTGTCTTTCTGATCACATCACAGATATGAGCTTCACACATCCCACACATCATACCTTCTATTTTTAAAACTGTTCTTATCATTTTATTTCTTCTTTCTGTATCCGCAATCACAATACGGACCACCTGAGGCTAATGTATACTCTCTGACAAATTCCGAAGCTCCACCGGCTTCTGACATCGAATAGTCCAGGTGGCACATCGCGGGTACCATATCATATAAGCCATATTCTTTCATCAGGGTACAGATACCGCACTTGCTGAATCGGGCTTCATAACCGCTTCCATCTTCATATGGAAGCAATTTCATATTCCAGGAATAAGGATTGCGATCAGCCGCTTTAAGCTCAGCTGTTTCCTTCATTGCCTTAATATCCTTATTTGAGAATTTACTTTTGCCGCTCATCTGACAGAACCATTTCATCGCCGGTATCATCATGGCTTTCTCATAGTATTCACTCAGCTTTTGAACATCCGGTTTATTTTCCATATTCAATAGAAACGCACATAACATCGCACAATTGACGATATTCATCTTGAAGCGGTCTTTCTTTTCAAATTCCGGAAGCCGTGCAATGATCTGTTTATATTTGGAAGCGGCAAGTCTGCTGATCTTATCTGCTTCTTCTTTTGAATAGCCTAAGACGGTGACTAGGTTATCTTTAAACGATCTATTGAACAACATCCACATGCCCATCGGCATCCCTGAATATTTCATTTGTACCACCTCCTGAGTTAGCATTAACTAACTATATGATAGTACATTTTATGAAACATGACTCATTTTTTATCCATAATGTAAAAGCCCTTGCGGGCTTAAACATTATTGAAATCTTGTTGTCTTTCTGTGGTGCATACAGGCCAGAGCACAGTTTGCGCAATTCCCCGAACAGCCACAGCCTGAACTCTTTTTAATGAACACGCTTCTGAAGCAGACATACAGTAATGCCAGCAGAAGGATTATTACCACAATATCCGCCAGGTTCATTATTTGACCTTGACTTCCTGGGTGAGCGTTTCAGCTTCTTTGTAAGGCTTGAACAGCATGTATACCACAAAGGCAATGATCGCTATGGCTGCGACAAGGCCGATGATGTTGACGTTGCCATTGATGGCTGAACCGATCTGATAGATGCACAGAGCGACACCATAGGCAAAGACACACATGTAGCCGATCGCAAAGGCTGTCCACTTGGCGTTGTTCATCTCACGCTTGATAGCACCCATGGCTGCAAAACACGGAGCGCATAAGAGGTTGAAAACCATGAATGCGAAGGCAGCGATTGAAGAACCTTTGAAGAAGACATCCAGGACACCCATGATCTCTTCACCTTCTTCAACAAGATCAGGCAGATCTTCCATGGCAATCAGAGTTCCAATAGTACCGACAACATCTTCCTTGGCCACAAGACCTAAGATCGTCGCTACAGTAGCTTGCCATGTGCCAAAGCCTAATGGCGCAAATATCCAGGCAAACAGGTTACCGATATTTTCTAAGATCGAAGCACCTTCGCCATCTTCACCGAGATAATGTAAACCACCTTCAAATGACAGTGAGTTTAGTATCCAGATCACAACAGAAGACAATACGATAACGGTACCGGCACGTTTGATGAAGCTCGAGGCTCTTTCCCAGGTTCCTCTTAAAACGTTGGTGATAGAAGGAACGTGGTAAGCAGGTAATTCCATAACAAATGGCGCCGGTTCACCCGCAAACATCTTTGTCTTCTTTAACATGATACCGGAGATAATGATCGCCGCTACACCGATAAAGTAAGCACAAGGTGATACCCACCAGGCTTTATTGAAAACCGCACCGGCAATAAGCGCGATGATAGGCAGCTTCGCACCACAAGGGATGAAGCAGGTCGTCATGATCGTCATACGGCGGTCACGCTCATTTTCGATCGTTCTGGTCGCCATGACACCCGGCACACCACAACCTGAACCGATCAGCATTGGAATAAATGACTTACCGGATAAACCGAATTTACGGAAAATACGGTCCATGACAAAGGCAACACGAGCCATATAGCCGACATCTTCCAGGATACATAACATCAGGAATAAGACGATCATCTGCGGTACGAAACCTAAGACAGCTCCTACGCCATGTACAATACCATCAGCTACCAGCGAAACAAGCCAAGGCGCTACACCCCAGCTTTCCAGTAAAGCTGCAGCTCCGCCTTCCATGAATTCTCCCGCGAAGACATCATTGGTCCAGTCAGTAAGGAATGAACCAAATGGACCCATTGCCAGCCAATAGACCCCAAACATGATCAGGGCAAAGATCGGTAAACCCAGAATTCTGCTGGTCACGATCTTATCGATCTTATCGGAAGTGCTCAGCTTTTCCGAACCCTTCTTCTTGTATATTCCTTTTAACAGATTGCCGATATAGACATATCTTTCATTGGTGATGATACTTTCGGAATCATCATCCATTTCATCTTCAACAGCCTTGATATCCTTTTCAATATGATCAACTGTTTCTTTCTTGAGCTTGAGATCATCCAGAACTTTCTGATCTCTTTCAAACAGCTTGATCGCATACCATCTCTGTCTTTCTTCCGGCAGATTATGAACACAGGCTTCTTCAATGTGGGCCAGCGCATGTTCGACACTGCCTGAGAAAGTATGCATCGGGATGGTCTTGCCATTCTTGGCCGCATCAACAGCTGCTTCCGCAGCCTTATCGACATTAGTTCCCTTTAAAGCGGAAATGGAAACAAACGGAACACCCATTTCCTTAGACAGCATATCCAGATCGATCTTGATGTCATTCTTCTCCACGAGGTCCATCATATTGATAGCTACCACCACCGGAATACCGAGTTCTGTCAACTGGGTAGTCAGATAGAGGTTTCTTTCTAAGTTGGTACCATCAACGATATTCAAGATCGCATCCGGTCTTTCATTGATCAGATATTCTCTGGCAACCACTTCCTCCAAAGTATATGGCGAAAGTGAATATATACCCGGAAGGTCGGTGATGATTACATCATCATGGCCTTTCAGTTTTCCTTCTTTTTTCTCGACTGTAACACCCGGCCAGTTTCCGACATACTGATTGGAACCGGTCAAGGCATTGAACAATGTCGTTTTGCCGCTGTTAGGATTTCCGGCAAGCGCAATTCTTATACTCATATATTTTTCCCTTTCTGTTAGTATTCACTAACAACCTATTCAAAAAATTTACTCTGTAACTTCTACCATTTCCGCATCCGCTTTACGGATCGAAAGTTCATATCCACGTACGGTAACTTCAATAGGATCACCTAACGGCGCAACTTTACGTACATAGATCTCTACACCCTTGGTCACACCCATATCCATGATTCTGCGCTTTACAGCTCCTTCACCATGTAACTTCTTGACGACACAGGTATCACCGATCGCTACATCTCTAAGTGTTTTCATGCGTTCCCCCCCTTTTTTTAAATCATGATCTTCATGGCCAGCTGTTTATCCAGTGCCACTTTTGTGTCTTTGATGTTGACGATCAGATTGCCATTTACCGTTGAAACAACAGAAACGATCGCCCCCGTAACAAAACCCATATCCTCCAGATGTTTCTTCATCTCCGGATTTCCTGTGACCTTCTTGATCACATTCGCTTCATTTACTTCAGCATAAGATAACGGTAACACGATAAACCTCCTGAGTTAGCCACTACTAACTACTATTATTCTAGTTAGCATTCACTAACTTGTCAACCATAAGAAAAGAGGGCCAGACCCTCTTATATCCCATAATTTATATTCTAATCACTATTCATCCGGCTTCTCCAGCTTCATAAACAGCATTGGGAAAAGGAAAGATATATAAAACATCTGTACAAAACAGGACAGCATCGTGCCAAACGGAGAGGAAAACCACATCTTGACTAATGGCACATTGACCAGACTCACGATATAAAAACCGATCATACCTGTAAAACAGCGGGCAAATCTTTTCGGCAAAGAAATATCGGTGGAAAACTTCACATAGCGTCTTTCTAAGAACCAGCCGATCAGAAAAGCTGAAGCCCAACCGATAGCCTTGAAGGTATCATTGGCCATTTTGGCGCCTTCCACAAGGATATTCCCTTCTGCGTCATAATCGATCGGATAAGGCTTGAAACTGGCGTAAAGCCCCAATAACAAAGCTATGACAAGGCCTGTAACTACCACGATCCAGTCTTTTTCCGGATGAGCCTCCACCCATCTAAGCAGCAATATCGTCAGTGACATGACAAACATGCCGGCAATGAAGGCCACTAATACATCCTGTGGCGTATGTACTCCTAAATAAAGACGGGAAAAACCGACTAAAGACATGATCAGGAAAAGGGTTATATGCAAAACAAAAGGCAGATCTCTTCGAACAACACCCCCGCCAAAGACTGTTTAGGCATTCATCGAATGACCGCTTGGAAAAGAATAGCCTGTAGCCGTCTTCATGGAATCGCCGTAAGGAACGATCCTAGGGTCTCTGATCCAGGGCCTGTAGGCACAGAAGGTAACCTTCAAAGTACCATTTAAAAAACGGTTTCCGCTCCAGCCCATCAGCAGGTATGTACCAAGAGCCTTATCGATACACCAGTAGGTTATAGCCCATTTAGATATTGTTTTTTGCGTTTCACAGAATTGGCGACGGGGGAATCCTTTCGTAACAGAAGTGCTTTGTTTGAATTCAGACATCAAGAAGAATTGGCATCAATTATAATCAATAATATAAAAAACGATTAAAATGGTCATGAGTACCAAATTATAGAGCTTTCATAATATCAAACATACGAACATCAAAGAGTTCACTAAAGCAAAGTATAGATTTACTGATGGAATTCGAGAAAAAATGTTACCGGACGCAGGTTTTGTTCGTATAAAATATTATAAAGCAGTCAAATGAGTGCTGAATAAAAAACAAGGAGGATTTGATCATGTCAGACAATAAAAAGGTATTAAACAACGAAGAACTGGAAGAAGTATCCGGCGGCAGGATACTTGAGAAAAACTTAGAAACGGCAAATGAATATGCAAAACAGATCGCTGAGTTTTTTCACAGCATCAAAATTCCAGACAACAGCAGAGAAACCGTAAAGAAATATGTAGACATGTGCTATTATTACCCGATCCGTTTTCCTAACGGTCTTATTTCAGAAAAAGGTATCTGCGGATTGTATTATCCTTTAAGTAATTACACTATTACCAAGGACGATATTATAGATCTGATAATGAAGTATATTTAAAGAATCTGCCATAATATTTGAAACAAAAAGAGATATCAGATAAATCGGACTAAACACAAATGAGCTGACAATATGTCAGCTTTCTTATTAAGGAGATGGAGTTCATAATTGTATAAAAAAACGTAACCTAATAACTTCAGGTTTACGCCATTTGCTTGTTATCAGCTGTTTGAATTGATCTTGTTATTATTTCCAGCTTTCCGTTGCCCGGAGGACATTGCCGCATTTGCACTTAAAAGAATTGTTCATATATGTGCTGTATGCCTGATCTATATCATAATCCTTGATAACATTTTTCAGTTGACGTCTGCAGAAATTACAATACACATTGCCATAGTGGTCGATCCACCATGCTTTCCAGGCTTCGGCCCATGCTTCCCATTGTGCGTCATATTCACCGCCGCCGGCGATCTTTTCCAATTCCTCTTCAGGAAGTGCCATCTTTGTATCCATATAATATCTCCTTTATTAATGAACAAGTATTCTTGTACATAATTATTTACGAAGCATAACGGCCATAGGGCAATAAAAATTTCTATTATGATAACAGCTAATCAGAAGATGAGAAGCAGCCTGACCATAATTATTATAATGAAATATATAATAGTGATATATATGTTTATTTAAGTAATACTAGAGACAGTTCATAAAAGTACAGATTAACGAATACTTTTCAATAATGGGTTTCGGTTTATATGCCGAGACCTTTTATTATTACCAATGTTCCTTTGAAGTATAGCCTATTTTGATACAACTTTTGTTGTTTCACAGGAGTAGTGACGGGGGGATGCATTCGTAACGGAAATGTTTCGTTTGAGTCCATGCTTTAAGGACAAATAGTCATCATAATAATACATGAATACTGTTCATGATAAATGATGACGACAAACGAGAATAAAGGTTTTTATTTCAGTGAACTACACAAAAATATGTTGAATTCGATATTGAATATAATATATATCATGATATATATTATATACAGGAGGTATCCATTATGACAATGCGTGCAAAGCTGTTTGAAAACGGCAGAAGTCAAGCGGTGCGTTTACCGAAAGAATATCGCTTTGAAGGTGAAGAAGTAAGAATAAATAAAATTGGTGATATGGTCATCCTTGTTCCCGTCCACAGCAAATGGGACAACTTCATGAAAGCTATTGATGGATTCTCTGAAGATCTGTTTGCGGATGGCAGAGCTGATCAGATAGGGGATGTCAAAGAAGAACTATGAGATACATGCTTGATACCAATATCTGCATTTTTCTCATTAGAAAAAAATCAGATAGAGTTCTCCAAAAGCTGATGGAACATGATCCGGAAGAGATCTGTATCTCTTCCATTACTTATGCTGAGTTGGTGCATGGTGTCGAAAAGTCTAAAGCTATAGAGAAAAACAGAGTGCTACTTACTCAGCTTTTATCAAATATTGAAGTATTGGATTTCGGTACAAAAGCAGCTGATGAATACGGTAATATCAGAGCAGACCTGGAAATCAAAGGCTATCCGATCGGCCCGCTCGATACTATGATCGCGGCTCATGCCAAATCTCTTGGTTACATCCTCGTGACCAATAACACAAGAGAATTCAACAGAGTCGAAGGTATTACCGTAGAAGACTGGGCAACAGAATAGAAATAAACAAAGAAGGAAGTAAAATCCATATGTCTTCCTTTTTTTTGTTCCTTTGAAGTATAGCCAATAAGGCCATCGTCGTATTAAGTTCACCGAAAAAAGCCGACTTCTGCATGAGATCAGCCAGTATCGCACCCGAACCATTTCGAAAATTCTGTAAAAAAAATCAGTATATCTATGTCCATCTTATTATTCCTTAAATGACCGTGATCTTATTCTTCTTGAAAGCCTTCTGTAATTCCGGAATGATCGCATTCTTCAATTCGGAATATTCCTTCATCGTCGCTGCCGATAAAGGGAAAGAGACTTTGTAGCTCTTGCCATCAAAATCTTCGATCGATATCTCAACATCCGAATTGATAGCCATCTCATTTTCCGCTAGTACTTTATTGATGATCTTTTTCAGTTTATTCAGATCAGTATCATTACCGATCGAAAACTCCAGTGGTCTTGTATAACCCAGACTGGACATATCTTCGATCATACAGCTGTTCATGACCGTATTAGGGATCGTGATCAGCGTGCCATTTTTCGTTTCGATACAGGTGTGACGGAAAGTGATCTGTTTGACCGTACCGGAAATATTCTTTTCCTTCAGATAGACGACATCACCGACCTTGAAAGGATGATGAACAGCCAGAAAGAAACCGGAGATATAGTTTCCGAAAGTCGTCTGCGCCGCGATCGAAACACCGATCGCCAATATACCACTGGCTCCTAAGAGTGTATCACCAAGAGGTTTTAAAGGTTTTATCTGACCGAGAATAATAATGATACCGACTGTCCAGATCAGAAGCCTGATCGTATTATACAGATACTGACTGTCACCGGTCTTGCCGGCAAGACCTTTTTTCTTTCTTGCCCGGTCTATATCTTTGATGAAAAAAGTGCTCAAAACATAACAGATCAGACATGTAACTGCGGTAAGACAGATAAAGTCAAATAATCCTCTTTCGAATATTTTGTCCATCATATTTTTAAAAACCATATCGCAAGCTCCCAATTTGATTAATTATACTTATTTTAATATAAAAAGACACTCCCGTTTAAGAAAGTGCCTTCATGAATAATTAAGCAGTTATTATCAGAACGGTTTCCCTATCGTATGGAAAAAACCGTCATCAACGAATTCTCCTTTTTCTATTCAAGATCAGTATTGTCGGATCCTTCAACAGCAGCTTTTTCAACCGGAACAGCATCTTCCTGCGGGAATAACGATTCATTGTAGTACGGGTTGTTTCTGTTCTTTCTGATAAAGAAGATGGCTACGATGTTGATGACCAGACAGATAAAGGCGATCAGCAGCGGCAACAAACCTATATCCGTATCATTGAAATATTCATTCAGGAACAGGTCATATGCCCCATGAACGATCACGGCTGCTGTGATACCGATAAGGATCGGGTGTTTCCAGCCTTTCTTATAGCCTGTAGCGATCAGAAAGCCCATGATCAGACCGAAAGACGCATGCATATTGGTGATACCACGGACCAGGATCTGACCGACATTGGCTGAGAACAGGTAAACGACTGATTCCACGAGTTCAAAACCAATAGCTGCGATCGTCGTATAAGCCATCAGTTCCAGGAAACTGATCACTGCATGATTTTTCTTGATGATCTTATTGGCGAGTAAGAACTTCATCAGTTCTTCCGAAAGAGCCTTCAGGACAAGATTGCTGAAGATCAGTTTGACCAGCGGATATTTATCTCCGATACCCGTGATATTGAAAGTGATCGAACAGATAAGCGAAAAACCAAAGACCGGGATACCCAGCAGTAAACCATTCCACAGCAAATCCCAGCAATCCTTCTTATAGACCGGATCATCCTTATGGATATTCCTCAGGTAGAAATAAGTGCCTATCGGGAAGATAAAACTTACCAGTAAGGCTCCGACGAGTATCAACATATCAGTATCTCCTTTCAGAAGTTACTATCTGCTTATATACATACGTTCAACACCGGTGATCGGGAAGATGTAATGAGCCGGTTCATGTTTCTTTTCTTCTTCTTTGTCTCTGATCGTGAAACGGATCGGCTTGCTTTCGTTATCATCAAAGACGACCACGATCGCATGATTACCGACTGACAGAGAATTCAGATATTCCGGTTTGAGTCTGATGATCAGAGAGCCACTGGCGTATTCATAATTATTTTCCGAAACAACTTTTCCATCGACTTTGACTGCCCGCTTTGCATAATCAGCGAAATGTCTGTAAGTCATTTCCGGATCCTTGGAACGTTCATAGGTAAACTCGCAGCCATTGCCGCTGCCCTTATACCAGATCGCATTGGCACCCTTCTTGTTGTTGTAGCCAGGCAGGATCCTATAGGTCATCCAGCCGCTGCCGGTATAATCGCCCATACCTTCTAAGTACACCTGATATTCACCGATCTCATCAAAGGAAGCATCGCCTTCCCACACGGAGATCTTATAGTCCCTGCCTTCCTTGAGTGTTACACCATTCAAGACAAGTCTTGGTGAATGTTTTTTGCCGTCATATTCATCATCCATCACTTTCGCAAAACTGATATCATATATTTTTCCATCCGGTTTATCGATCATATCCGAAATATTGATCTTGGTGCCATAGATATCAGTAACCACGATCTGCGAAGTAAGTTTCTTGCCATCACCGGTCGTATCTTTGATATCCGGAATATTATCGATATCGGTAAAGACCAGTTTGATCTGATCGGTATTGTTCTTACCGGTTTTCTCATCATAAACGATATCAAACGAAGTTGAGATCGGAGCGTAATCGTTAGAGACCATCAGTTCGATAGCCATACATGGTTTCAAGGTCATTGACTTCTTCAGATCTTGCGCATCGATCGGACGATAGGCACCACCATCATTGATCATCAACCAGGAAAGATCTAAGGCATCACTGTTCTCATCCGGTTTAAAGAACAGAGCCGCCATTTCCACAAAAGGATAACCGGCTTCATCTTTACCGCCTGTTTCATAAGTGACCGGGATCAGGTAGTAATCATGATACATCTCCATCGTCACCACATGAAGTTTCCCTTCACCATCTTTCAAGGCAAACCATTTTTCATCTATTGGATCCAGATTCCATTTTGCTTCGCTGCCATTGAGCCATCTGATATAGTCTTCAATAAAAGTCTCTACAGTGGTTTTATCAAGATCCATATCAAATTCTTCACTTCCGGCAACACTTCCGATAGGCAGTTCTCCGCTTTTGGAATTCTGACCGTCGAACATCCACTCCATTTTCTCGGCTATCAAATAATCTCTCAGGATCGGTATTTCCGCGACCAGATTGTAACTGACGTTTTCGATAACTCTTTTTTTGATGTCAGAAAAACGTACCTGATAGCCTTTCCCCTCTACCGTTTCTGCTTCATATAAGGAAATGTTCTTTTTGGCGATCGCCTCTTCAGTCATCTGCTTGACCATCTTATCCATCCAGCTGTGATATTCACTGTAATTGGCGAATGTTTCCGATACGCTTTTGACCATTTCTCTCATATAATAATTCCATTGCGAGAAATCGATTCCGCTTTCATCACCGGCTAAAGGATTGTATTTCCAGCGGCCTTCGACAGTTTCATAGTCAAGATCTTCTTTTTTATAATCCAGGTCTTCATCATTCAACATCTGAGTGATCGTCTGACCGGTCTTGACCAAGATGCTCCAACGGTTCATTGTTTTCAGGTATTCACCAAGGAATGTCTTTAATTCACCATCCGGCAGCTTTTCTATAACTGAAGTTATCTCGGTTATATATTCTTTCGTATCCCGGTAATAATTTACCGCGGTGAAGTAGATATAAGTTCCGCTTGATTCTAAGTCACTGTCAGGTATTGTTGAAGGATCGGAAAAAATGATATCGCCATTGACATCTCTGTACATGAAATCACCGGTCGTATGGATACCCTTGGTACAGCAGTTATAGATGATGGTCTCATTCTGTAAGATCTTCAGGATTCGCAACGCAACATCATAATAAGCGTTGACTTCAAGATCCTTGCCTCCTACCGGTACATAGGTTTCATCAAATTCCTTGACCGCTACACAGATCTGAGAAACAAGATTGCCCAGATCGACATAATAAAGATTGTTTCCGTAATGGATCGAATTCAGTTCAGAAGCCAGTTCATCATAGAACTTGAGATTTTCAAGTTCAGAACAAAGGATGTTGTTCATCGTGATCAGATCAGAAACGATACCGCTGTTGATCAAAGCCTTCGTATTGACAAGAGCCAGCGTGCCTTCCTGTGTTCCTTCGCCTTCTGTGTAATAGTAATAGAAATCATCGACGATCTTCTTACCCAGATCATAACCGTCTATGCCCGGATTCTCTCCAAGCATATTCAGCCAGCCGCTATAATATTCACCATCACCAGGAACAAGTTCCGGAGAAGCGATGTAAAAATCGGTATATGGCGCAAAAGCCGGAGTCAGTTCAATGGAGTTCATCAGACAGGCATCAAAATCGATGATATCGAACTTCTTTCCTGCTCTGGTGAGATTGTTGTCGGAAAAGACATCGATAAGCTGGGCAAAAGACAACATATTTCCTGAATGTTCGTCCATGCCATAACCGCCCATAGGTCCTGAACCATGATCCCAGAGGATCAGATCATATTGTTTAGCCGGATAATTATTAACGCCATAGTTGATGAAAGCCTTCAATACTTCCGGATCTGACATCCATTCATATTTTTCCGGATGTAATATGGCATCTTCTTCACTTACTGGTTTTGCCGGTTTATTGAAAATCCCATCACCATCCAAAAGCACCAGCTTGCCCGGATTCTCAGTGGCATCCTTGCCTTTGGCTTCCCAGATGCAGTTGTATTCATTACTTATCTCATCAGGATTCGAACCATTCGGATCATAAAGATAACTGCTGTCTAAAAACCAGCCTTCATTCTCATCAGTTCCACCGGTCATGATTATATATTTGATCTTATTGCCTTTTGAGAAGTTTGAATTCAGGATCTGTTCCAGATTAAAAGAAGCCAGCCCTGAAACTGATTCCAGATCAGAACCGATGACATACATCAGGATCGTACGTTCATACAGCTGTTCTTCCTCTTGCTTATCAACATCATCATCTTTTTTGGCCATAAGCAGATCAGCGACAGCTTCGACTTTTTCTCCCTGAGGTTCTTCTTCTTTTTTATCTTCTTCTTTCTTGTCTTCTTCAGAATCAACGGGGTTTACGGGGTCTTTTGGTGAATCGCCAGGTACAGGAGTAACAGGGTTGCCTTCCTCACCTTCTCCTTCAGCAACAACCGGATCCTTCTTATCGTCGTCTTTATCTTCAGCAGGGTCGTTTCCTGTTTCCGCTATCGGATCATTTGTATTGCCGGATGCTTCATCACCTTCCGCAAATACAGCCTTCGGCACAAGCGAAAAAACAAGTAAGACTGCCAATAAGAGTTTCAATAATCTTTCTTTCATAAACTACCCTCTGAGACATCCCCTGAATGGATACAAATCAAAAAACACTATTATCTTAAATAACCTGTTAATAATATTTTAATATAATATTAATAAGCAATATATAAGAAATAGTGTTTTTTCCCCACAACGGCCATTTACGTATAAAGGAGTAAAAAACGGAAGAAAAAATGATCAATGATGAAGTACTTAATCTTGTATCCGGTGGTGTACT
>JAFRJA010000123.1 GCA_017432545.1 Erysipelotrichaceae bacterium | reverse complement strand
GAGAAACTTAGGCTGAGAATCTCTGGTCAAAAAATCGGATATTTAATCTGATCTTTTCGTTGTGGTTTAACTGTTTTATCAAAATGTTAAAATACGACTTGACAGATATTAGCAGGTTTGTCTTTATGTTTCCATTGTAATAAAAAGGACCTATTTTTGTATAATAAGTCCTTGATTTGCTCTGGTGCCATAGGGGGGATTAAAACTAACTTTTCCCCTGTTTTATACGACTCAAAAAGAAGAATCGCTTGTTCAACCTCATAATATCATAAATGTCTGTATTTGCAATATATCCTGGATACTCTTTTCGCGTCTTGGAAAGCGTTCGTAAATGTCCCTACGGACTTTTTTCGAGTCCCTTCTAAGGTCCTTACAAGTAAAGGCCAAACCTGTGTCCTATACTATTTTCTTAAGAAAAGGAGATAAATGATCTTCATGGATAGAAGAAGGAATTGTGGTAAGCTGTGAGGCAATTGAAGTAGATAGAGCTATTGATGTAACAGGATGTGGTAAATACCTCTGCAGCTAAAGCTTTATATTGGCGAATAGAGGGTGATAATTTTGATGATATTGTCTATAACGCAAATAAAGCCGCAAGTATATGTTCAAAACATGAAGGACCTATTGAATTATTGAAATAAAACATATGGATTATTGGTTGTTTCCGTGTGTCTTGTGCATATTTACAGTAAATGATTGCATATCGCTGCGGATATTGGAGATACTGTGAGCTATGACTTCATTGTTTTCATTATAGAAATCACATTCCAGTAATAATACCGCAACATTATCAGGTATATTCAAGGCCTTTCTTATCTTTGTGGAACCTTTAATTATTCTTAGTGATTGAGTCATCTTTTTAAGATCTATACCATAGAAAGTAAGAATATCTCTGAAGGTAAATACTGATGAATTAATCATATCTAAAGAAGGAAGAACCTTTTTAGGTAAAAAGAATTCTTCTATCGATGTCTCAATATGATTTATTGAATGCATCTGACGAATATAATATATTTCATCTTCAAGTTCTAAACCAAATAGATTCGCATATTTATTTCCGGCCTGTCTTTCAGATTTTTGTAATTCCTTAATTGAAATTCTAGTATCCTTTCTGATTGAATCACCCACAAAGCCTGCGTGTTCTTCAATAGATAGTTCGCTCTTATTTCCTACAACAAACACACCCTTACCTTGAACTCTTCTTAATAGTCCTTCATTAACCAAGGCATCAACAGCGTTTCTGATTGTGATTCTGTTAATACCAAAAGATTCCGAAAGTTTATTTTCTGAAGGGATGGCGGTACCAGGCATGTATTCACCATCTTCAATCTTGTTGCGAATTATTTCTCTTAATTGGAGATATATAGGCATTTTATAATCTTGACTTGGCATCTTAACTCTCCACTGTACACACAAATATAAATTTATCAGACCTAATCAATTGTTTATAAAACATAACAGTTTCACCATTTTGATCTAGGGCTACACCTGACGCATAGAATAAAGGTGCACCGCTTTCAATATCTAAAACTTCAGCTTCCGCATCTGTTGCATATGTAACATTTATATGTTCAGTACCTGAAGTCTGAATAGTATTAAAATGATTTTCAAAAACAGAATCCAGTGATACTTCCTCATTATAATAATCCACAAAGCCCTTATAGCGATTAGCATCTATATAGGTAGTCTCAATAGTACATGTAACACCATCTACCTTACGACATCTGATGATTTCATATACCTTTGTTCCTAACATGACTCTTAGTTTTCTGGCAATCTGTTTAGTAGCTTCAATTTCTTCAATTTTCATGATTTGTTTACTGACGCTATGACCTTGGTCTATTAGGTCTGTAACCATCGCATCAACACCAGCCATGTCTCTAGGATAGCGAGGCTCTGCAACATAGACCCCCTTATTCATAACACGATAAAGAATGCCGTTTTCCACAAGCTCATCAACAGCCTGTCTTAAGGTTGAACGGCTGACATTCCAAAGCTCGCACAGATCCTTTTCACATGGAATTCTAGTGTGCGGTTTAAGACGATTTACTTTAATAAAATCTTCGATTTTTTCAATTGCCACCATACCCGGAGGAGCTTTATGAACTGTCATATTTTCTATCTTGTCTATAAGCCTTTCCTTCTTATATAATAATGTTAACAGCAACAATAAGGAGAACAATAATGAGAAAAATCACTTTGAATGACTTTGCGGTTATGACTCCATCCTACCAGCAGTATTCTTTTGATTATACTTTGAATTCTCTTGCGGAGATTGGTATTAAAAACATCGATTTCTGGGGTGGAACGCCTCATTTCTGTCACCTTGATTATTCCGACAATGAAGCAAAAACTTTTTTAAAAGAACTACGCAAAAAAGTTGAAGATCGTGGGATGAAGTTTGTCATCTATACCCCAGAAACGCTTGCCTACCCTTTCAGTATCGCTGATCCAAATCCTAAAACTGTAAGACGTACAATTGACTTCTTCCGTACCAGTATGGATGATGCCCTTACTTTAGGAACAGATAGATTATTTATCAATACCGGTACTGGCTTAAGAGATCTTCCTGTTGAACAAAGCATGAATATCTGTATTGATTCTATTAAGAAGATCTGTGAAGATGCTAAGAGTAAGGGTATTACTATGATGCTAGAACAGCTTCAACCATATGAAAGCAATCTATGTACAGATATAAAAGGAATTAAAAAGATTATGGATGCGGTCAATTCACCTAATCTTAAAATATGTATTGATTTAGTCGCAATGGATGTGGCTAATGAAAATCTTGAAATGTATTATGACACCTTTGGTGAAGATAAGATTGGCTTTATTCATTTCTCTGATGCCCATCATGAAATATGTGGAACAGGTAATCTACCATTAAAAGAATATATAGAAACCTTAGAAAAACATAATTATGATTCTATTGTTGATCTAGAAATCAATGACTCAATATATTGGTTTGATCCACATGATGCACATAAGAAAACAATAGATTATCTAAAAACATTTATTCCTGAAAACTAAAAGTCACAATTGTGACTTTTATTCTCCTTGAATTATGATGTTGATTGTTCTTTGTGATGGTCCATCAAATTCACAGAACCAGATATCCTGTGCTGAACCAGCCACCAGTTTTCCATCAACTAACGGAATATGACAATGATTTCCTACAAGCATTGACTTAAGATGACCCGTAGGATTTCCTCCTGTGCTGCCATAATCTCTTAACATATGACAATGAGAATATGGAGCATCTTCAGGTATAAGATTAGCTAAAAATACATCGATATCACTCTCTAGACATTCAAGTGCTTCATTAATTGTAATGCCTGTAGTGGTATGTTTTGTTTCAACAGTAACCATACCGTTTTTTATTTTTGATGATGCAACAATCTTTTTGACATCTTCTGTAATAATGAAGTATTGGTTATACTTATCAGTCATGATTTCTAATGGAATAACTTTAATCATCTTTTACTCCCTTTTGGATCATAATGCATAAATTCAATGGCATTCTTTTCTTTTATTAATTCAATTGTGCTTTCTCTAAATCCAAGTTCTTCGATTGCCTTTGACATTCTAATCATTTCAAATCGTGGATCATTTGTGCCAAACATCACCTGATGTCTTAGACTTCTATCAATCCATGTAGCAGGTACATCTTTTGTAAGCGTCTGAGTATAGAATTCCTTAGCACTATCAAAATATAAGGCGCCTGTATCGGTATATACATTTGGATACTTCAGCATCAACATCGCTGTTTCTCTGCACCATGGCCAGCCAAAATGTGCCAGGCAGATTCTCAGATTGCTTCTTCTTTCCGCAAGCCCTTCAAAATCTAATGGATGACAATTTTTTGTTGTCGCATGATTTTCAAACGATAGACCCGCATGGAAAATAATTGGTTTATCATATTTTTCACAGATATCATAGATCGGATCCATGATCTTATCATCCGGATGGAAGTTCTGTTTTGACGGATGAAGTTTCAGACCTTTCAGATCCAGTTTTGTAAAGGCTTCTTCCAGTTTTTCTGTAGCTTTTTCATCATGTGGATCGACACTGGCGAATCCGATAAACCGATCAGGTGCTAGATCCACAAGTTTTCTTATCTCTTCATTGCTTACAAGAACTTCACCGTTCATGTTGCTGCTGTAATCTTCAGGCAGCAGTACGCACATATCGATCCCGGCACAATTGAGCTTATTGAAAAAGTGCTGCAGCTGTGCTGTGCCGTTTTTGTGAAGATTAAGTTCATTGTGCCTCAGCTCTTCTTTTCTGCGATCATCGTTGATCGGCTCAAAGAAAGCGGGATGGACATGTATATCGATAACCATTTAATAACCTGCTTCTTTCATCATCGCCCTGACGTTGTCGATTGCCCTACGGGCATAAAAACGCGGTTCGTTTATATAACCTGTGACAAGTTCGATTGTCGCAGTTCTGTCGTAATTGATTTCCTTTAATTCTTTGATAAGTTCAGGAAGAGGGATCATTCCTTCTCCCGGCATGACGTGATCATCTGAATCCTTGACTCCGTCGATCAGATGTATATGATACATTTTATCACCAAGCTTATCAAAGTAATCCATAATACTTTCAAACTGTGTAAACGGCGGAACGACATCGCACATTCCTACCAGACATGGCGAATCGATGATCTTGAAGAGCTTCTGCAGGTCGTTGGCATTTTTTATGACGTTTGATTCATAAACGGTCAAAGCCTCCATGACGATCTTCATACCGATCTTTTCCGCATGATCGGTGAGTTCTCTGACGCTTTTGGTAAGTCTTTCCCAGATCTCGTCGTATGTTGCACCATATCCCGCATGAGCTGCCGAGATAAGTGTGTAATCGGCACCCATTTCCTTGGCCATATCAAAACACAGTTTCAGGTAGCTGATCGCATCCTGACGCATCGCTTCGGAGCCTATCATATAGTTATAAGGATAGGCATTGTGTTCCGGACAGTAGCCGCGGATCTCAATCCCGTATTTGTCTCTGAGTTTTTTGATCTCGTTTATCTGACCGTCTTTCAGATCTGGTGCATAGGCGTGAGGCCTGCCACCCCAGAGTTCGATGTAGTCATAACCGAATCTTTTCGCATCCATGAAGATGTGTTCGATATCGTTGCGCTGATAACCGCTTGTGAACATTCCAAGTTTCATCGTTTTTCCTCCTCGATTACCCATGGTTCAAATACTTCAACAACACTGCTGGCGACTTTTGCGCCTGCCATTAGACATTCCGGAATATCGTCGCCGTTAAGGATGCCGTACAGGAACCCGGCAATAAAGCTGTCTCCTGCTCCAACAGTATTCACTACTTCTCTTGCCGGAATAATCTGTCCTTCATAGAAACCTTTCTTGTCACAGGCAAGTGAACCATCTTCTCCGAAAGTAGCTACGGCGATCTTCATGCCACGGTCAACTTTGTCTTTCAGAAAACTCTCAATATATCCGTCTCTTCCTTTGTGATACGAATAGAAACCATAGGTCACATATGGAAGAGTCTCTTCGACCAGCGGATGATCAAGACGGTCCGCATAGTCAAAGGCGATCGGTACACCTTTCTCAGCGATCGCAGGCAATACCTTTTCAGCCTTGCCCCATAAAGCCGTATGTACCAGATCATGCTCACAGGCAAAGCGGACATCCTCTTCATCGAATTCGATGTTTTCCAGAACACCCTCCACATAGTCACCGTGAACACGGTCGTTTCCATCCATATCCATATAGGTAATAGCCGTAGGACCATCACCGACTTTAAGGTGCGAAATATCCAGTCCTTCCTTCTTCAACGCTTCGATCATCCATCTTCCGTTTTCATCGCTTCCGGTCGTGGAGATGATCGATACATCGGCACCAAGTTTTTTGAGATTGACACCCGTATCTACAACATTTCCGGTAGGATATTTCTTTCCTAAACGTTCATATAGATCGATACAGTTGTCGCCTATTTCCGCTACTCTCATGAGACGCTCCTTTGAAATTACAGTTTTTCTCTTATTCTATATACCTCGTTCATAAACTCTTTTACTCTGTTGACGTCAACGTGGTTTTCAAGCTTGCCGTCATATTTGAAAGTCGTTCCGACGACTGCCGCATCGGCACACTTCAGTTTTCTTTCGATCGTATCTACTCGACATCCGGTGTTGCACAATACGACCACATCCGGATTGTATTCCTTGACCGAGATGATCAGTTCGTCATCCACATCCTGACCGGCCGCATCAGCTGAGATGCACAGACCGTCAGGTGCGGCCTTGGAGATCGTGGTCCTGGCAATATCCTTCAAAGGTCTCAGATCAAGACTCTGATCTGATTCCGGATTGATGAAATACAGCATCTTCAGATCATCCAAATGTAAGGCATACTTTCTTCTGATGACCTGCGAGAAGTCGTTGTTGTAGAAGCCGCCGTCACCGACATATACGCCGGAGAAGGTTCCTCTGACATAGTCGGCGCCTACACCGGCAGCCAGTTCAAGACAGGCGATACCGTCACTGATCGCATCGACACCGAACGGAACTTTGATCATAGGTTTTAAATTTCCGATGACATAAGCCATTGCGGCAACTGTATTTCTGTCCATATTGCGCTGATAAGGAAAAGAGAACTCATTGGAGAAGATGATGCCGTCGACACCCCCTTCCTGCAAGGCGATCAGATCAGCTCTTGCATCTTCCACGACCTGGTCCATAGTCATGCCGTATTTCCACATCGGATCACCAGGCAACGGATCCAGGTGCAGCATCGCTATGATAGGTTTCTTTACTTTAAACATTTCTTCTGTCCACATATTCTTTTCTCTTTATATTAATAATCAAACTGACGGTAATATCTTCTTACGCTGAGCGGATGTCTTAGGAACAGTTCCATATAGGCATCGACTCTGGCGTTGACGGCTCTCATGACATGGTGTGAGATCGAAGCACGGTTTTCTTGTGATATACCTTCAAGTTTGAATTCTTTTGTGTCGATGATCACATAGTTGCTGCAGACTTTCGGTAAGAAACGGGCGACTCTTTCAGCCAGCGGTCTTTGTTCGTCTTCGCCGATGAATAAAGTGACAGGGGTATCAGCGACGATTATCTCCTGCATACCGTGAAAGAATTCCGGAGCAGAGATCGATTTGGTCCTGATCCACATCTGTTCCTCCCAATAGCACATGCCGTAGGAATAGGTGGCACCATACTGGTTCCCACAGCCGATAAAGTAGTGCGGATAATCCGGATGAGCTCTGAAGAACTCCACTCTGCTTTTTGCGTGTTCGTAAGCCCAGGCGTCGGCTTCCTTCTCAACTTTGATCAGAGCCTCGGCCAGACTCGTCTCCATTTCCTTGTTGTATTTATCATAGTCAGGGAATTCATTGTTTTTATACATCAGATAGTTTGCGACCATGTAGAACTTCAGCTGTTCGTTCATCTTGTAGACGATCAGATAATCCTGTTTGTCAGGCTTGGTCAAAATCGAATCAGGTGTATCGATGAACGCGAATACTCTTGCACCGATCTTCTTTACGCAGTCGACAAGCTCGATCATTTCCTTGGTGTTGCCGGAGACCGACGAATAGATCAGCACGGAATTCTTCGTGAACTTCTTATTGCCTGTCGTGAGGAATTCCGCCGCATTTTCCACATAGACCGGTAAGGTTGATTTGCCGCGCATATAGACTTCTACCTGCAAAGCGCTAGCCCAGGTTCCGCCGATGCCCATGAAGAAAATACTGTCAAATCCATCTTTCCAGATATCGTCGATGATCTTTTCAATCTGCGGTCTCAATGCCAGAGCACCGTTGATGCTGCTTCTGGTGAAATCCTCATCAAAGTTTCTGAGGCATGGCCCTTCTTTTTCTTTCCACATATTGGCGTTATACATAAACTTCCCCTCCTAATAAATAAGCGTATTATCCGGATCCAGCTCCCGGAAAAACATGAAGACATACTGGACTGCTTTGTCCCAGTACGGCCAGGCATGTTCGCCGGGACCTTCCCGATATGTATGTTCATAGCCGATCTTTTCCAGATGTCTTCTGAAAGTCTGGTTGTTTTCATACAGGAAATCTTCCGTTCCGCAAAGCTGGATAAGCTTCGGTTTCTGTTTCAGTGAAACAGCCTTTTCAGCCAGTTTGATAGGCGAATCCTGATCATAAAGGACATCAAGTTCTTCCTTTTCCATATCCGGCCAGCTCTGTTCACGGATCATCTTCGCAAATGATTCATAATCCAATACGCCGCTTAGTGCACCTATTCCCGCATATTTTTCCGGTCTGCTGAGGCCTATTTTAACGGCTCCATAACCTCCCATACTTTCTCCGGAAATAAATGTGTTCTCTCTGGCGGTATTTATTCTGAACCATTTGCCTATGATCTGAGGCAGTTCATCAGCTATATAGTCAAAATAGTTCAGTTTATAAGTGGTATTGCAGTAGAAGCTGCGATCGACTCTCGGCATGATGATTATGAAGTTGTATTTCTTGGCATAATACTCGATTTTTGAGAATCTGGTCCATTCATCCTCGTTACCACTCAAGCCGTGCAGAAGATAGAGAACCTTCGGTTCATCAGTAAACAGCGGATCGACGTCATTGGATCGTTCCGGAAAGATGATGTTTATGCCGGTATTCATCTTAAGTGAAGATGAATAGAATGTTCCTTTAAACAGTCCCATATTACCAAGCTCCGAAATATTTAAGCGTCTCGGTCGCCGTAGCGGCACCCTGATGCATGCATTCTTCAATACTCAGTCCGTCAACGATTCCCGCCAAGAATCCGGCTATATAGGAATCGCCTGCTCCCATCGTATCTACGACATTGTCACATTCTACGATTCCGTATTTATGGAAATCCTTTCCGTCGTAGCAAAGGCTTCCTTGCGTCCCCAACATCGCCACTACGATTTTCGGACCTTTAACCTGATATTCTTTCATCTGATTGCGGAGCGCTTCATTATCTCCTTCATCGCTTGAAAAGAACAGATAATCACTGTAAGGCATGGCTGTTTGAGCTTCTTTGTCTTCCGGTCTTGTTGCACAATCGAAAGCCGTGACGATGCCTTTTTCTTTCATATCTTTGTATTGACCTTCGACTTTGCCCCAGAGATCACAGACGACCATGTCATGTTCGGCGATAAAATCGATATCTTCATCTGACAGAGTATAACTGCTTAAAACTCCTTCATCATAATCACCGAAAACTCTTTCGCCATCGATCAGTTCAACTTCCGTAACAGCGGTAGTTCCCTTTTCGACATGCATATGCGAAACGTCGACGCCTTTATTCTTTACAGCCTCATACATGATCTTTCCGTATTCGTCATCACCGATCGGTCCGATGTAGGAAGCTGATCCGCCGTTTCTGACGGTATAGACCGCCATGTTGACAGGACCGCCACCGGGATAGCTTTTACCGCCGTCAATATTTCTGTAGTGATCGATACAGTTGCTTCCGACTGCTGCAAGTTTCATATTTTCATACCTCATTATATTTATGATACATCTTTCAGATACTTCCGATCTTTAATCGGGAACATCTGAAAGAATCAGAGAAGGGAAGAGGTGAATGCAGGATCTTCTTAGCGAAGATCCTGCATCGATTTTGTAAATTATTTAAATTCAGTTGTCTATTCTGCCTGCTTGCTCTGTTTGTTGAAGAACCAGTATGCAGGAAGACCTGTAATGAATGTGAGAGCTGCACAGATCAAACTTGGGATAGGTGCATAAGTGATCTCACCATAGATAAGTGTGCAAGTCATGAAGATTGCAATGATAGGCATGATCAGTCCGCCCGGGCACTTGTAAGTTGGATTGTAACCGCCGGCTGCGCCTTTCTTTCTCAATACGAAGATTGTGCCGAATGTCAAAGCATTCTTGATCAGGGCAATCATTGTGAAGTAGCCAAGCAGACCTGCTAAGTCAGTAGCGAAAATCAGAACGATACCCAAAGCACACTGAACGATGATTGAGAAATAAGGAGTTTCCCATTTAGGGTGAACTAAACCGAACTGTTTGAAGAACAGACCGTCCTTTGCCATAGCGTATTCGATACGCGGCTGGAACAGAATGCATGATGATAATGATCCAAGCACGACGATGATAGCCATGATAGCTACAACGATACCCGCAGTGTTGCCGATAATAGGCAGTTTAGATGCCATCAAAGCGATAGGCGCATCAGATGCAGCGATCTCGTCTACTGTGAGCAGACCTGAAGCAACAAATGTCAGACCGCCGTAAAGAGCCAGAACGATGAGAGCTGTTAAGATCAAGCCTCTAGGCATGTTCTTCTCAGGATCCTTGATCTCACCTGACATGTAGCAGGCAGCACCCATGCCATCATATGACCATGTAGTACCCGCAACACCGGCGATCAGAGCCGTCAATCCTAACGGACCTGTCCATGTTGATAAAGGCTGATTAGAAAGCAACAGTGATGAGTTCAGATTGAACAGACCGATACCCATGATCAGAGCGAACGGAATGATCTTGAAAGCTGTGATGACAGTCTGGAAAGCACCGCCGCCTTCAACTGATCTTAAGTGTAAGGTCATGAAAATAAGAACGAATACAACGGCAACAACCTTCAATGCGAAATCTGACATCGGAATAAAGAATGCCAGGTGGTTGACGATAGCCAGAGCCATGATAGAGATTGAAGGTGGATCGGTTG
>JAFRJA010000122.1 GCA_017432545.1 Erysipelotrichaceae bacterium | reverse complement strand
GGAGAGCCCCAGCAGCTCCGCAGCGTCGGTTCTCGTCCCGGCGGCCAGATCGAACAGCCATGCGCGCCCGTCGAAGGTGTCCTCCGCGATCAGATGCGTCATGTCCGGCGAATAGCGCCACAGGATGTCGATGCTGTCCCGCCCCGGGAAGGAGACGTCCACCCCGGCCATCACGTCGGTCACCTCGCCGGTTTTCAGATCCAGCAGCATCGGACGCAGCACGTAGTCTGCCTCCCAATCCGGCAGCTCCAGCCATGCCTTGCCGCTGTGCGGATCGGCGACGGTCAGATTCACGGCAAAGCCGTACGGATTTTCGTTCATTCGCGGGCTCTCACACCAGCCGACCAGAAAACCATCCTCTGTCTCGGCGTAATCGTAGGTAAACGCGAACTCGACGCCGCGGAAGGTCGGACGGATCTGCATCTGCGTCGTCGGGATCTCCTCGACGCCGCCGGACCCGAAACGATACAGGCACCGGCCGTCCGGATCGTACAGCATCCCGTCGGGCTGCATCATGATCGGCGTGCGCACGCTGTAATAGTCGATCTCCGCGGCGCCGCCCAGATCGACGTGCCGCTGAAGCACGATCTTGCCCGCGTCCTCCGGCGGCGCGGTCTGCGCCGGGATCTGCTCCGGCGTTTCGATGTGAAACACCTTGTAAACCCGTGCGCGAAAATCCTCGTTTGTCGCCATCGCGGCGGTGAAGGCAGCGAGCAGCAGCGCCGCCGCCACGGCTGCGGCCACCAGCAGACGCAGAGCTCCCCCGCGCCGCCGAACGGGCTTCTCATATCCGAGCAGGTCTGCGGTCACGGCCAGCCAGCGCCCGTCAACACCCTGCAGGGCGTCCAAAAACTGATCTCTCGTCACAGCAATCCCTCCCGTTCCAAGTGTTCCCGCAGCTTCTTCCGCGTGCGGAAAAGACTGCTTTTCACGGCGCTTTCGCTTTTGACCGTCCTTTTCGCGATCTCGCGCAGCGGCGCAAAGAACCAGTACCGCGCCAGAAAGATCGTGCGCTCCTCGCCGGGAAGCGCTGCCAGAAACGCGTTCACGGCCTCCGCAAGCGCCCGCGTCTCGACGATCTTTTCCGGCTCCGCGCCGCCGGGGCGCAGTTTCCGTCCTTATGAACTTGGAAAACTGAAAAGGATGTTCAGATATCGTCTGCTGATCATGGATAAGGATCTGCTGGGCATGCTGAAAGAGACGACGAAGATCATTGAAACCTACATTCAGAAAAAGAATGTCTCTCATGTTAAAATTGACATTGATCCGCTGTATCTTGAATAGACTATGAATCAAAGAGAAACCGCTCTTGATATCTTGCATAAAACCATAAGTAAGGAATCATATTCCAATCTTTTGATGCGCAATGAACTTGAGAAATTCCCTGTCCAGCAGAGAGCTTTCATCACCAATCTCGTAAACGGCGTTTTAAGAAACTATGAATTTCTTCATTTTCAAATCGAAGATGAGATCAAGAAGAGCACCTCTTTAAAGACAAGGCTTATCCTGATCACGGCTTTATATGAACGCTTTGTATTAAAAGAAAAAGATTATGTCGTAAATAATGAATATGTCGATCTGGCTTCGAATAAATACGAGAAATCTTTTATCAATGCTTTGCTTCATAAGATAAAGAAATTAAAAGAATGTGATGATGAAGCCAAAAGAAATAATCTTCCGGAATGGATCTACAGGCTTTTAAAGTCTCAATACAATGAGGAAGAACTTGAACAGATAATAAATGTTTACCGCAGTATTCCCGAAGTCTATTACCGTTTGAATAAGGCTAAAGCGGACTTTAAAGATCTTGAAGATCATGATATCGAAATCACCAATGATGATATCTTTACCAGCCGAAAGAATCTGCTTAATACCGATGCCTATAAAGACGGTTTATTCTATATCCAGGATCTCAACAGTTCATCCTTATACAGACATCTGGATCTGAAGCAAGATGATGTCCTGCTAGATGTCTGTTCAGCTCCCGGTTCTAAATTATTCAACTGTCTTGATATTGTAAAACCTGTAAATGCCTACAGTAATGATATCCGCAAAAACAGAGTCGAGCTTATCGAAAAGATGGCTCATAAACTCGGTTTTAATTCAGTTCATTATCTCAATTATGATGGCAGGGAAATAAAAGATAATATCGATGTTAAGTTTGATAAGATCCTTCTGGATGCGCCTTGTTCGGGATTAGGGGTTATTGGCAGAAAACCGGATCTGAAATTTCACATCAAACCGGAAAGTCTTGATGAACTTCAGTTATTACAGTATGAACTGCTGGAATCAATGGATCAATTACTAAAAGATAACGGATTGATCTTATACTCGACCTGTACTTTGAATAAAAAGGAAAACGAAAGACTTGTAAAGAAGTTTATCGATAATAATCCTAAATATAGACTGGAAGAAGATGAAACGATCATCAATGATAAGGGTGATTGTTTCTATTATGCGAAGATAAGAAAGGTGAATTCATGAAATCGATCTATGATCTATCATTAAGTGATCTGCAGGAATATCTGGTCAGTAAAAATTTAAAACCCTTTCACGCCAAACAGATATTCCGCTGGTTATATGACAAGAGGATAACTGATTTTGATGAAATGTCCGATATCTCCAAGAAAATGATCGAACAGCTCAAGGAAGATTTTGTTATCGAAAGTCTTGCGGTTAGAGATTTGCAGGTATCCAAAGACGGAACCAAGAAATTCCTGTTCGAAATGAAAGATGGGGCTTTGGTCGAATCAGTGCTGATGATCTTTGATTATGGTTTTTCGGCCTGTGTCTCTTCCCAGGTCGGCTGCAATATGGGCTGCAGTTTCTGTGCCTCCGGTCTATTGAAGAAGCAGAGAGATCTTAGTTCCGGGGAGATCGTCTGTCAGGCTCTGATGATCCAGAATGAACTTGATAAGGATAATGAGCGTTTAGGCAATATCGTAGTCATGGGAACGGGTGAACCTTTTGATAATTATGACAACGTCATGAAAGCTTTAAGTATCATCAATGATCCTTTCGGTCTGATGATCGGTTCGAGACATATATCCATATCGACCTGCGGTGTAGTACCGGGGATCAGACGTTTTGGCAAAGAGAACCTTCAATACAACCTGGCAATTTCCTTACATGCGCCGAATGATGAGCTTCGTTCTAAACTGATGCCGATCAACCGAGCTTATCCTTTGAAAGAACTGTTTTCGGCTTTGGATGAATACTCCGATAACAATAACCTTCGTCTTACTTTTGAATATCTGCTTCTAAAAGGTGTAAATGATTCCAAGAAAGAAGCTGATGAGATCAGACAGTTATTGAAAGGAAGAAATGCCTATATAAATCTGATCCCCTACAACAAGGTTTCGGAAAAAGAATTTGAAACTTCTTCTGATGAAAATGCCTTGAGGTTTTATGATCTGCTGAAGAAGAATGGTGTAGCCGTTACTTTAAGGCAGAAAAAGGGCGATGATATCGATGCGGCGTGTGGTCAACTCAGGGCTAATAAGTTAAAATAATTAAAGGATATGGAATATTCTTGTTTGACCGATATCGGTCTGATCAGAGAAAAAAATCAGGATTCATATATTGCGATCAGCAATTCTTATGGTGATTTTTTGGTACTTGTAGCTGATGGGATCGGTGGCGGTAAGGCAGGGGAAGTAGCCAGTGGGGAACTGATCAAGTATTTTGATGTGAATTTCAAGGATTCCGGTCCTTTTTCCAAACTGGAAGATGTCATCAACTACATGCTCTATCACATCAGGAAGGCCAATAAACATGTCTATGAACTGTCTTTAAGACATCCCGATTATTCCGGTATGGGCACGACGATCAGTGGGATTCTGTTTACTAAATGCGGTACTATCTCAGTCAATTGCGGTGATTCAAGAGTCTATGGCTTTATCGATGACATGATGGTCCAGCTGACTATCGATCATACTTTGATCAATCAGATGCTGGAAAAGGGCCAAATCAGTGCGGAAGAAGCTGTAAATCATCCCAAAAAACATTATCTGGTCAAGGCTGTAGGGATCTTTGATGTCTGCAATCCTGATGTTCATAAAGTTAAGGATATGGATTATTATCTGGTCTGTTCGGATGGCTTGCACGGTTATGTGAGTGATGACGAGATCAAGGAGATCGTTCTGAATAAAGATAAAACTGTTGAAGAAAAGTGTGAAGATCTTAAGGATCTGGCTTTATTGAAGGGTGGATACGACAATATAACGATCGTACTAGTGAGAAGGTAAGATGGCAGAATATATCGGAAACCGTTATGAGATCATCAAGCTTATCGGCCGGGGTGGAATGGCCGATGTTTATCTTGCCTATGATCCGATCCTGAAAAGAGAAGTCGCGATCAAAGTCATGAAATCTGACATGGCTGATGACGATACGGCTCTGGAACGCTTTAAAAGGGAAGCCGGTGCAGTCACCAAACTTTCTCATCCGAATATCGTTGATGTCTATGATGTAGGCGATGATGGCGATAAACACTATATCGTCATGGAATATGTCAAAGGACATACGCTTAAACAGCTGATCAAGAAAAGAGGACCTATCCCTTATAAAGAAGCCGTCTGGATGATGAAACAGTTGGCCGGTGCTTTGATGGAAGCTCATCGCAATAAAGTGATCCACCGTGATGTCAAATCACAGAACGTGCTCATCAAAGATGATGGAACGATCAAACTGTCAGACTTCGGAATAGCTTTAGCCAATGGAGCGATGCAGCTGACACATAAGGATTCAGTACTCGGTTCCGTTCATTATCTGGCCCCTGAATTATCCAAAGGAAAACCTGCGACGATGCAATCGGATATCTATTCTCTGGGTATCGTTTTTTATGAACTGCTGACAGGTGATGTTCCTTATAAAGCCGATACACCGGTCCAGGTCGCTTTGAAACATATCAAGGGTCATATTCCATCTGTGCGTTCCTTTGATCCGAGTATTCCGCAATCAGTCGAAAATATCCTGATCAAAGCTACCGCCAAGAATCCGGCTGATCGTTACAGGAATATTGCCTTGATGCTTCAGGATCTCAATATCTGCTTAAAAAAAGAACATCTCCATGATCCGAAAGTGTCTTTTGAAAAAAAGAGTACTCCTCATTCTGAGGATGTTCATATATCTCAATTAGCTGAAAAAAAGAAAGTAAATAAGGAAAAGAAAGCTTTTTCGGTTATTTTCCTTTTAGCTGCTACCTTATTCTCCGCTTTAGTGCTGATTGTCGTATTGTTCTTGTCGGGTGTGATAGGTAATAAAACAAAGATGGTTACCGTTCCCGAACTCAAGAATATGTCGGTACAGGAAGCCAAGGATACTTTGGCCACGCTTAATCTTGAAGTCGATGATTCCCGTATCAGCTGGGTTTTATCTGATGATATCGAAAAAGATAAGATCATTTCTTCCAATCCGGGAGCCGGTGAACAGGTGGAGATCGGCAGCAAGGTCAAACTTACGGTTTCCAACGGTCTTTATTCGAAGATCGGCAATTATGTCGGTTATAACTACGAAGATGCCAAGAAAGAACTTATCGCTCTTAATTTCAATGTCAGGACTGTTCCGGTTGATTCAGATGTTAAACCGGGAACGGTAATAGAACAATCTTTACCGGAAGGAAGCAAGTATGATTCTTCGATCAATAATGAGATCACACTAACTTATTCGAAATTGTCCCAGATGATACTGCCTTATGATCTTAAGGGTATGGATATCGGTCAGCTGATTTCTTTCTTTGATGAAAACTCTCTGAAGTATGAACTCGAGATCAAACCGAAAGATTACTTCAGTGAAGAAGAACTTAAAGATACAGCTGCTGATACCTTAGTCAAGACTGATCCGGAACTTGGTTCTTCGATCACGCTTTCTCCTGATACGGTCATTATCTGTTATTACTATGATGAAAGCGGTTCTGAAGCTGAAACTGAATAAATTGGAGGTTAATAATGATAATTTCACCATCTGTGTATTCAATGCATTATGAAAACTTTAAAGAAGAGATCGACATTCTGAATAAATACGTTGAATGGATCCATTTTGATGTCATGGATGGCCATTTCGTGCCTAATCTAACTTTTGGGCCGATGATCCTTCAGGCCTTCAGACGCAGTTCCGACCGCTTTATGGATGTACATCTGATGGTAGATGATCCGGAATACTTTGCGATGAAGTTCGGTCAGGCCGGTGCCGATGGAATAACATTCCATTATGAGGTGTTCAATAATATACCTAATTGTGAAAACCTGATCGACAAGATCCATAGTCTTTATATGAAAGCAGGTATTTCCATTAAACCGGGTACGCCGGTAGAAGCTATCTTCCCATTGCTTAATAAAGTTGATATCTGTCTGCTGATGTCGGTTGAACCTGGCTTTGGCGGTCAGGCTTTCATGGAAGAGTCATTGGAAAGAGCGAGAAAGATAGCAGAATACAAGAAAGAACATGGCCTTGATTTTATCCTGGAGATCGATGGGGGAGTCAATGACCTCAACGCTCATCGGATACTTGAGGCAGGTGTCGAAGCACTGGTAGCCGGTTCCTTTGTCTTTGAAGGGGACATGGTGAGGAATATAGAAAAACTGAGAAGATGCGAATAACACCTGCGGGTGTTATTTCTTTTGGGCATAAAAAAACTTCCTTGCGGAAGTTATGCTGCCTTTGCCTGATTTTTTAATGTTCTAAGTGCGCGGGCAGAAACGCGAACCTTCTTTGGTTTACCATCAACCATCATTGTAACGGTCTGAAGATTTACATTCCATTTACGG
>JAFRJA010000121.1 GCA_017432545.1 Erysipelotrichaceae bacterium | reverse complement strand
TTTCAGATTTTTGTCAATACTTTTTCATCATTTTCTTAATAAATTTCCTTCAGATAAGACAAAATAAAAACAGGGTATGAATATTGCTTCATATCCTGTTTAGTCCTTGTGGTATGTCACATTAAGTTAGTGACATTACTATTTAAGGCATTTTTGCATTTAGTTCTGGTGGACACTAAGGGACTGTCCGTAAACCGCTTAATCATAGGCTTAAAATGGGGATATTTTGTTTTAGGCACATTTTTTAAGCACATAAAAATTACTAATAAAATCGTGTTAAATAGCTGTGCCTGCATTTATTTATTCAAAAGAGAAAGATATTTATATATTGATGCTCTTGACAAATTACAAAGTCGTGCGTACTCACTGATGTTAAGGTCGCCTTTTTGATACATTGGGTAGTGCTTGTAGAAGATGGCTGGTATATCATCTTTTGTTGTTTTGGGTCTTCCAATCTTTGTCCCTTTGGCTTTTGCGTTAGCCATACCAGATTTTACTCTTTCCCTGATTATCATCAGCTCCAGTTCGGCAAATACACCTGACATTTGAATAAAGGCATTTGTCATAGGGTCAATGGTTCCCTTGCTACAATCAACCTTGATGCTACCGAGTATATCAAGGCAGATCTTCTTTTCCTTTACCTTGTCTATCAGGTCGCACAATTGCTTTGTGCTTCTGGCAAGACGCGATACTTCAAGAGTGAGTATTGTGTCTCCTTCATTGACTGTTTCCAGAAGCAAAGATAATTGCGGTTTGACAGCGCTATCGCCGTGCTCGTATTCAAACCGTATATCTTGCGCTCCCGCATCCTTCAATTCTCTTATCTGTCTATTGATATCTTGCTTGTCTTCGTTTGTGCTGGCTCTGGCATAACCGTAAATCATTTTATGTTCTCCCTTCTTGGCGAGGGGCTTTTCGCCCCTCGCCCTTTGTTAGTGACTGATGGTGAATCTGCGACTTTCTGTTTGTTTGAGATATGCTTTGTAGAGATCCAAGTAGTCTTCTTTGAAAGATTTCGTGTTGAACTTGGATGTGAGCACCTGCGTATAGCGAATCACATAGTCTCCAACAACCAGCTCGTCTGTTCCACGATCAGACATTTCCTGTTTGATCTGGTCTTTGATTGTTTCTGCTTCAGCTTTGAGTTCTTCAATCATCTGTTCCAAGTCGTTCAGTTCTTCTATTCTGTGAGTTAATGTAATCTGTGTCATATCTTTCTCTCCTCTTGGCTTTCACCTTTTTCTTTTGACACTTTCATTATACACTAATACTTGTGTATATGTCAACACAAATTCGTGTGTATATTGTGATTTTTTACCAAAAGTAAAAAAAATATTCCTGATGAAAATATACACTTGACATTGTGTATATTTTAGATATATAATTAACTCGGGAGAGGAGAATAAAAAAATTATAATCTTATGATTAAGTACGATAAACTTTTTGCCTTGCTGAAAGAGAACGGTTATACAACTTACCGGATCAGGAAAGAGAAGATACTTGGTGAAGCAATACTTACAAAGTTAAGGAATGGTACAGGCGGTTTAGATCATCGCACGATCAACAAGATGTGTGCTTTGTTTAAGTGTCAGCCCAGCGACATTATGGAATGGGTACCAGATGAAGAATAGAAAAGGCACTCGCTATTGAGTGTCTTCGTTTTCATTTGGTCTCCATTGTTTTGCTTTGACACAGGATGGTTTGAGATTGCCACCCGATGCTATCTGGCACAAGAAGGAACAGTTTTCAAAGTATTCTGGATGCCTTCTGCGAAGGTTCTTTAATCTATTGGCTTCACCGTATAAAGCGGTGGCGTATTCCATACCCATTTTCGCGTATTTTTCATTCTTTGCTTTTAACTTCGGGTATTTATCAACATCCCAGAACAAACGATGTATTCTTTCATTTCTCTTTTGCGTCCAGCGTTCAATCTTGCCAAATGTTGAACTTGTTAGTTTTGATTTTCCCAAAATGTCAGGGTACTCGTTTTTGTGAGCGTATATTTCTTTAAGGCAAGTCATTTTCTGCCCCAGCCCAATTTCTACCAAGATATTCATATCCTCACAAGTACTACACGGCATATTTAACTCTCTCAATATAACTCTGGCTCTTGCTTCCATTGAGGCGTATTCCAATATCATAGCTTCAAGATAATATCCGTTATTGATCGCTTTATAACATTCACCAAAGAAACCTTTTCTAATCATCTCTTGGGCTTTTTTGCCTTGTTCATTACTTGCCATAATTATGCTCCTATAATACTTATTTTATTCGTTTTCGTCATCAATAAACTCAACAATATCGTTGGGCTTACAAGAAAGGATTTTACATAGTTTTCCAAGGGTATACATCGTTATTGAAACATTGTGTTTTAGGTTGTTTAATGTTCTGGTATTGAAGTCATAGTCTTTGATTAAACGATATGTACTAATCCCCTTCTTTTCCATTGTTTTCCATAAAGGAGCATAGCTTATCTTCATAAGTAAATTATTTAAAATATGCTTACATTTTGATATACTTAAAAATGTAAGCATAAAGGAGTTAACAATGAATTATAAGCTTTTTTCAAATCCCGGAAAGAAGATAAAAACCATTTCACTAATTCTCTTCTGGGTACTGACGGTTTCATCTATTATTTGTGCTGTAAGCTTTGGCTGGGTTGAAAGACACGGATATTATTCTACTTCAAAAGTTTTTGTTCCCGAGGTCTTTTTCTCATTTCTTTTGGTTGGGCCAATTGCTTCGTACCTGTCATCTCTTCTACTTTATGGATACGGTGAATTGATTGAAAACTCAAAACCGTGTTCACCAGAAACAATTACAAATAATTATCAAACATCTATTGCTAATACAGAAAATGTCATAGGAGATACAAAATGAAAATAAACACTATTAAAAAAATTGTTGTCATTTCTTTTTTATTGAACCTACTCGTCGGTTGCGGTGGACAATCAACACTAAAAAAGTATGAGGGTGAATACGAATTGAAAGCAATGTATTGGCCAGAAACAAACGAAACCGTTGATGTTCCTGAAAACACGGCAATTACTGGCAAAATGTATATCTCAGAGAAAGAGATTGATGTTGATATGGTACTTGCTGGAACTCCTTTGAAGTCAAACGGAGAACCAGAAGAAATAAACAGAAACGGCAACATAGTGGTTTATAGACCCGGGGAATCAGACAATTTTATGGTTCAACTAAATCTTATTATTGATGAGAGCAAGACAGATCAAGTTGCAATAACATATCAGGTTTCAGAAAATGGAAGTTGGGGTAAGGAATCTGATTTCCAGTTAATCTTTATCAGAAAATAATATAGGTGGTTGAGATGAAAAAAAGTAAAATTGTTTTAATTGCGTTATTCTTTCTTTTGGTAATAACTGGCTGTTCATCAACGAAATACAATTTTGATGGAGAGTATCAGTTAAAAAGCATATATACTGCTGATGATCCAGATTTCACAATGAGTGCCTCAGAATTAGGACTGTCAGGAACACTAACGATGAAAGGTGAAGATTATGAGTTTAAATTAGTTGCTACTGGCAAAAATATGTCTGATACAGTTAAAGGAAAATATGAAGTATTAGAGGAAGATGAAAATACAATCTCGCTTTCATTACCTGAACTGGATGGATTTGTTGTGTTCACAAAAAGTAGTCCGCCAGCAATACATCTTAGTGGTGAAAAATATGATCCATTAAGATTTATCTTTGAAAAAAAATAAAAAGAGATGTCAGAAAATCATCTGGTATCATAGACACCTTTAAGCAGTCAAAAACTGGCAGTTAAACGCCAGTTTTCTTCTGTTTTCTGTAAATGAAATTAAGTCAGTCTTTTTGCGACAGTCAAGGTCTTCTGTTTCCTTGAAGTTCCTGATACCTGAACCAGTTAAGGTGCTCTTTCTCTTCAAGATCCTCTTTGGCTTTTTCTTCCGCTTCTTCCTGTGAGTATCCTTCTTCAAGATACTTGCTGATTAAATCTTCAAGGCTCATCATTAGTACATTCCCTCCGTCAGTATATCATCAATTTCGTTGGCGATTGCTTCACCAATGGCAGATCCTAAACCATAGACCCATTGGCCGATCTTGTCATCACTACTTGCTTTTGGATGATAGGAAGGATCGCCAAGAGACAGGATCTGGTTGAATATGTCTATTGCTTGTCCTTCAATGACTTTGCTTACATCTTCATTGATAAACTTGATAATCTCTTTTTCGTGCTTGGTAAGCTGTCTGATCGTGATTGCTTGACAAGCTTTCTTGAAGCTTTTGGTGTTGAGTATCAGGCGATCGCGTTTGGGCTCTGCCCGTAAGGGATAACCTAAATCATCCATCTTGCCTAACTGTCAGTTCAGGTACTCCTCGTAGTTTGTGATGATGTCATACTTTAATTCAGCGTGGTTCTTGCCGATGCTTCGTTTAATCATCGCCATATGTCTTTGTGCGTAATTACTCTTCTTCATTTTGTTGTTCCTCCTGTTTCAAATAATTCTCTAACTTTTGGATGGTCTCCTTGTGAAGACCTCCGTTTCTTCTGCCGTTTACAAAGTTGTAGATGGTACTTTCGCATACATCTGATAAATAAGCCATATCTTTATACTTGATCTTCTTGGCTCATTTCAGGAAAATCAGTCTTTTCCTCAATTCTTCGTTTTTACTCATAATTTTTTCACGGGCGTGCCGGTTTTCAAATAACGGTCATCACGGGCTTGACGGTACGCCACTTCTCCTTATCTTCTATCTTGTTTAACCGTGATGCCGGGGTATCATTTGGGCTTTTCTCTTCCAGTAGACCAATAGTTCTTTTATGGTGCTTCATTCAGCAGAGCAAAGATAAATCTTTCTCCGTCTCCGTCATAGAACGCAAAGCGTATGGTTCTGGCGCAGACGGAACCATACGCTCCTGCCGAAGGAAGATCGGCAGGCAGTATTCGTCTCGCAGAGACGAATACAAACAGTTTACAGAAAACTTTTTGTCCTTTTATGCATTCTCTTTTTACTTAATAGGACAAAAAGTTTTATCTCCTTTCCAGATCAAGGACACCAACTTCAAAGTGGCTTCCTTGATTGTTGAACCTTTCTCCTTTTTTCTTACAGACAACCTTGTAATATATTCCGTCAAAATCTCTGTTAAGCATTTTGATTGCTCTGCCAACGGTTTTAACATCAATGCTGATCATTGAAGCAATATACTTCTGTTTATAATTTCCTCCAAGATAGATGATCGCAAACAGCACTTGAAGTGCCGTTCCCCAATCAACAGAAACAGAGAAACCTTTCCTGCGGAAATCAGAGATCCTGATCTGATCTTCACCGATCGGAATAAATTGTCCCTTCTGGGCTCTTATTGTTGCGTTTATGATATCTTTATTACAAGATAGATCTATTCATCCATTTTTCTGTAAAGCCACCAGAGAAGCTTGTAAATCTTTTACATTCTTATTTGATTTGTCTTTCAAGAAATAATTGAGTATCATTTCAACAGAAAAGGATGAAAGTTTTGTGTCAAGAAGAAACATCAGGATCTTGAACTGGTCTTTTGGAAGAGAGAGCCAATCAAGGTAGATCGTCATAAAACTTCTCCTTTTTTCTATTAGAATTGTAATTAAAAATTATTTGAAAAACCAATAAAAGAAAAGCCCAGCAATTTACTTCTGGGCTTCATCTCTATGATTAAATACATTGGTTATCATTTCGGTTAAATCAATCTCTTTATCCTCGTGTATCCATACAATTTTGATCAGATCGCTAACATTGACACCAAGCCTGCCGTAGTCATTCATTATCTCATTTAAGACCCAAGCTTCATCATCGTGTAATTCGTATTTTTCCTGTTTGTTTTTTATACATTGTGACACTTCGTCTCTGATCCTTGACGATCTTGCCTGATCTATCAATTCTTCGTTTTCTTCTGGATGCAATACGAGATCTGTTAGTTCTTTAAGTTTTTCAACACTCTCTTTTTCCTTTCTCGGTTTATCAACCATCAAGGATGAAAATGTTGTTATCGTTCTGTTTGCTCTTTGTTTCTTATTGAGTTTAGCGTACACCTCACGCAACATATCATCACCGGTATGACCGAAGTAATCTTTTGCCTGTTCTTCTGTAAAACCCAAACCGCCGTCTTCTCTGTCACTAACCATCCAAGTTGCACAGCCGTGTCTCATCATCTGGACGTCGGTTTTTTCAACATCCATTTCCTTACAGACAAAGTTTAATTCTCTCAAAACATTCTTTTGTTTTTGGTAATCGTTAACATCTTCTTTGGTGGTTAAGACAAGCGGAAAAACATAACATTTTTCAATCTGTTTATTCGTTAGATGGAAATGATACTTGTAAGCTTGTTTATAGTCTTTCAGCAATTGACAGTATTTTGCAAAAATCGGTATGATCCTTTCGCTCTTTGCGTTTTTTGTGTGGTATATTTCTTGCTTCACTCTGTTGTGAACATTCTTTTTTAATTCTCTTTCGCTGATGGAGTTTCTGATATCCATTGTATCGTTGTCAAAATCAACAAATTGCCATTGTAAACCGATCAACTCACTAATACGCAAGCCACTATAAAACAATGTGTGCCATAAGGTATACCAGTAGAAGTTTTTAAAATCTCCCAAGCCAAGCATTTGATAAAACAGACAGATGCTTTCTATGTCTTCAACTGTTGGTACTCGTCTGTCTTTTCTTTCACCTGTTGTTTTTGGTTTGATCCTCATTCTGCTTAAAACTGTATCAATCTTCATATCAAGTTCGGGATCTACATAATAACCATTATTTCCAAGATACTGGTTAAACTTGATGATTAACAGTTTGTAATTTCTTACCGATTTGCCGGACAGATTAAGACTGTTCAAATAATTAAGCCATATTCTAAAATCGTTTTCCGTAAGATCCCGGACTTTTATGTATCTTATTGCATCAGGCAAGTATTGAGTGTAGATGGTTCTTGCACGATTAAAATATGATTTATCCGTTGTGGTGTTTTCCGTTGTTTCTCTGTTTGCTCTTTCTTCAAGCTCAATCAACCACTTGTGGTAAACCGTTTCAACCTTTGCATCTCTTTGTGATTGCAGATTATCCATTGATTGCTGTTGTTTACTGCTTTTGAGTTTTTGAGCCATCGCCTCTGCTTCCTCAATAGAACTAAACCAACCGGTTTTACTATCCTTTTTCTTACCGGAAGCATCTTTCCAACTATAACGAACTTTATACTCTGTCTGGTTAGTTTTTGGATTTTTTCTGACAAAATATGACATTTTTCTATCCTTTCAGATCACTTTACAGCCATTTTTATTATGATTAGGCACATTGCAAGCACGTTGGTTGAGATTACAATAACAAATATAGGCACATAATTCAAGCACACAATGTGCCTAAAAAAGTGCCTGAAAACAAAGAAAAAAGGCTTAAATAAGCCTCTAATTCACAATGGTGGACACTAAGGGACTCGAACCCCTGACCCCCTCCACGTCAAGGAGGTGCTCTCCCAACTGAGCTAAGTGTCCATGGTGGAGCTTACGAGATTCGAACTCGTGACCTCATCGCTGCCAGCGATGCGCGCTTCCAACTGCGCTAAAACCCCTTGCAAATATATATTATACATAGAAGTTAACAAGAAAGGAACTGCTTTTTGCAGTTTTGTAAAAACTCATAAGAAAAAGGGGCTGTCCGAAAACCTAACGAATCATAATCATTGGGTTCAGAAGCTGGATAGCTCTTTTTTTTATGCTTTGTAATGAAAAAAGGCCCAAGGAATCGAACCTGGGACCCTTCGTAAGCCACTATCTATCTTTTCTGGATCTGTTTTAAATAGCTTTTTGAATAAGACATAGCTGACAAGTTGGATTCCTTCAGCACATACATGAAAGAACCGAAATAAATAGTGGTATCTATTTATTCTTATATCACAGAAATCAATTAAATAGGGGCAAATCCGATCCCTGTACAATCAGAGGTTTTCGGACAGCCCCTTGGATCTTAAAGTGGTGTGCAATCTTTGTTGAGTTCGGCAATGATATCCGGTAATGCTTCATCTACTTTATCGTTGTCGATCTGGCAGGTTCCGGCATTTCTGTGGCCACCGCCGCCATATTTCAGACACAGATCGCCGATATTGGCATTGGAACCTTTATTGATGATGGATTTACCGATCATGACCGCCGTGTTCTGCTTCTTGAAGCCCCAGGCGACATGGATGGAGATCTGAGCTTCCGGATACAGAGCGTAGATCATGAAACGGTTACCCGCATAGATGGTCTCTTCATCTCTCAAATCAAGAACGACGACTCTGCCATATACTTTTGCCAGACGGGCGACCTGCTGCTTGAACAGTTCCTGCTGTTCAAAATACAGATCGACTCTTTCCTTGACATCTGGCAGTTCCAGGATCTCATCGACACTCATCGTGATACAATGATCGATCAGTTCCATCATCAGATCATAATTGGAAATTCTGAAATCATGGAAACGACCTAAACCGGTACGCGCATCCATCAGGAAGTTCATCAATACCCAGCCCTTTGGATCGAGTACTTCTTCTTCGGTGAAATCGGCGGAATCGCCTTTATCGACAGCTTCCATCAGTTCATCGGAAATACGAGGCAAAGCGGCTTTACCGCCATAGTAATCATATACGACACGAGCGGCACTCTTGGCATCCGGATCAATGATATAACGGTCTTTATAGTCGACACCTACCAGTCTTGACAGTTCTGATTCATGGTGATCAAAAGCCAGACCGACGCGGGTATCAAAAGGCAGGTTGGTAGTAATATCATTAGATGTAATATCGACTTTGCCATCCTGTACATCCTTTGGATGAACGAACTTGATGTCATCGATCAGATCAAGTTCCTTGAGGATCATGGCACATACCAGACCATCAAAATCGCTTCTAGTTACAAGTCTTTTCTTAGTTTCACTCATTTCAGAAAACTCCTTTTATTATTCTTGAATTACTCTATTATTTATTATAGTTAAAAATATTGCATAAAAATATTAAAAGTTCGATAATAACACTTGTGAATAACAAAGAAGAACTTAGCAAAGAAGAATTCGTCAGAAAATACGTCAAGAAAAACGAATTATCCTACAGGATCATAACGGGCCTGATGTTCCCGCTGGCCTGGCTTTTATACCATCCGAAGTATTATGGCGTGGATAATGTCCCTGAAGGTGAGCCGGTCATTCTCGCTTGCAACCATCGGGGTACTCCCGATCCGGCCTTTACGATCTATGCTTACCGCAAAAGACCGATCCGCTATCTGGCCAAGAAGAGCCTTCATGATTCGATCTTCGGCTTCGTCTTCCGCATGGCTTTGACCATTCCAGTCGACCGCAGCCGTAAAGCACCGGAAACGATGCTGGCCGCAGAAGCAGTTCTGGAAGATAATGGCGTCGTCGGGATCTATCCGGAAGGCACCAGAAACAAGAGCGAGGACATCGTACTTCCTTTCAAATTCGGAGCTGTGGCTTTAGCTAAAAAAACAGGCGCCTATCTTGTTCCAAGCATCAACGTTGGCAACTACCGGCCTTTTAAAGATAAGGTAAAGACCTATTTTGGCGAAGCCTACAGGATCGCCCCGGACGCAGATCTCGAAAAAGAAAATGAGATCCTGCGCCAGAAGGTGGCAGATCTCTATATCAGATACGCTAGCGATGATCCAAAGGTCCAAAGACTTCTGGAGAAACAGAAAGAAAACAGTTAAAACAGGATATGATTTTACTCATATCCTGTTTTGTTGTACCGGAATTAAACGGTTAATTAACGGACGTTGGTAACCGTCATCGTTTTCTCAAATGTCTGATTTATAAGATCGGCAGTGGTCTTTTCTTCTGCTTCAAAACCGTTGCCATAGAAGCTGCCGTCTTCAAACTGTTCCATGATCTCATCGATCTTAGAATCAGCAGTCAGGTTTTCTTCAAAGAATTCCCTGAGTGTTTCTTCATCTTCGCCTTCCGGAACACAGAGATAATCAACAAAATCACAGAGTTCACCGCTGGCTTCATGATATTGTCTGGCAATGATTTTAACCGGGGTTTCCATTTCCAGCAGAGCTGTTTTGAATTCTTCGATCTTCTCTTCCAGACGTTTGAAGTAATTGAGGTACCAGTCGTTTTCTTCGTTTGCTTCGAGTCCTTTGGTATATTCCAGAACATTTGCCAAGGTGTAGTTATCAAGGTCAAAGGCGACTTCCAGATTTTCAAAGTAGGTTTTTTTCAGCAGAAATTCATAGATCTCAGCACCGCTTTTTAACGGCAGAACCTGATCCTTTTTCATGGAGATGAAGGCAATGCAGCCGCCGGGATTGAACTGGCCGACCGGATTGACATTCAAGACAGCTTTATTTCCTTTTACATCGTATACTTCAACTTTAACGTAATCGCTTAATGACATATCACACATGATTTTTCACTGCTCCTTTTAACTGTTTTAATCTTAAGACAGTTTCCGGAAAACAGCAATTTATTTGCTGATAAAAATGATTTGCAGGATAACACTGAAAGACAATAACCGGAAAGAAAAACAGGAATGATCTTACTCATATCCTGTTTTATAACCTTAACAATATCACGAGTCAGGTCAGTGACATTAAGCCAAAGCTTTTTTCTAGCGATAAGTCACTGTCTCACTCAATGGTTTTCTCTTGAAGTGATTATCCAGCGGACCATGACCTTCCTTGGCATAACCCAGATCCATGACCATCAGTACTTCTTCATTTTCCGGTAAACCGAGTTCCTCATGCAGTTTATCGGGATCAAAGTAGTTGAGCCAGCAGCTGTCGACATCTTCATTGGCGGCCGCTAAGATCATGTGCGTCGCAACTATCGAAGCATCTTCCACCCCGGAAGTTCTTTTCTCACCCGGATAAGTGAAGACATTATTCTTATCAAAAGCTACTACAAGAACGGTTGCAGCGTTATAGCGACATGGCGTTACCGCATCGATCTTTTTGAGATCTTCTTCTTTCTCCAGAATATAGATATGCTGTTCCTGCAGATTCTTGGCTGTCGGAGCTAAAGCGCCGGCTTCCAGGATCCTTGTTAAAGAATCAGGATCGACCTTGCGTCCGTCAAAACTCTTACATGAATAACGGTTTTTTACTACTTCTGTGAATTCCATGACTTCTCCTTTTTGATTGTTAATATAGATAAACAATATCTCTTAACTATATTATTCCACAAAGAACTCTCGAAATATAAAACAAAAGAACTCTCGAAATATAAAACAGACGCTCTTCAAGTTATAATAAAAACAGAGGAAAACTTATATGAAATTCAAATATGTCAGGATCGAAGGAAGAGTACTGGCAGAAAATACCATGCATGCCAAGGGTGTTTTTTCCATGTGCATGAAGATGCTCAGAGATGATGAGATGATCGAAGAAGACGCGATGCTGTATCGGGAGATCGATGACTGGTTCGCTCATAATCTGCCCTGGCCGGAACCTTGCCGGAAACAGGAAAGTGTCATCTGCTGGTTCAAATGCGAAAATGCCGATATCATGATGAAAATGATGCAGCCGGTCATGTGGCTGCTTGAACGCTACAATCATCCATACAATGTCGTTTATACCAATTTCCCCGGTGAGATCGTCTATGAAGACAAGTATCAGGTCGCCTGCAAGACCGATGGAAAACTGATCATAGAACCGGTACAGCCGTCCTGGTCTCCGGAGGAAGAGGAACAATAAAAATACAAAGGGGGCATAAATGAAAAAGAAAAAAGTTTTACTGATCCTGTGTATATGTTTTGTAGTGCTGGCCACTGTCTTTATGGCACTCGCCAATTCCATCCAGACAGATCATGGCAACATCGAGATCATCGATGGCAAGATCGAAGACAAAGACGGTTATCTGACTTACAAACTATACAAACCGAAAAACGCTTCATCAACAGACAAAGCACCGGCTGTCTTACTATTACATGGCTACCAGAACGACCATGAGACCTGTGCCGCTTACGCTATCGAACTGGCCAGACGGGGAGCCGTCGTCATGTGTCTTGATGAATATGGACATGGTGAGAGTTCCTTAGGTTTAATGAATCGAGGCTATGTCAACCATGTCGTCAAGGTCAACTACGGTAACGATTCTGAAGAAGACGGTACCTTCAAGAAGATCGGCGGTTCCAAACGCTATCGCCTGCTGATGAACTTCTCCAATCTGACATTTTTCAATGATCACTATTCAAAAGATGATGACGGAAATGAAATAACCGATTCTTCATGCGGTGGTTCAACTGCCTATGAATATCTTTCAAAACTTGACTATGTCGATAACAGCCGTATGGCTGTCAGCGGACATTCCATGGGCACCTGGTCGAGCTGGAGCGTCGCTGCTGATTTCGCGAACACACCTATCGCACCTAAAGCAATCGTCTTACAATGTGGTGAACTGTTTAAGGAATCCGTCTATAATTCCGCCAATATCATTTTCAATAACGTTCTTTTATTACAGGCCAAATATGATGAGTTCTCCTATTTCCGTGACTATCAGCGGGTCGTTGATGATAATCTGCTCAAATCGGATTTAAGAACTTCATTCCTGAAGACTACCGCTGATAAAGCCGCCTGGAATACGACCTATGGAAGCTTTGCGGATGGCAGCGCCAGAAGGATAGAACTCTTATATACCAACCATCGTCTGACGACTCACCATCTGGGTGGATTAGCCTGTGCTTTGGACTGGTTTGAAAAAACAATTGACCTGCCGGTCGATCTGGATGTTCATGACGTGACAGCCAAGACAAAGGAATATCTGGTCTTAGGCGCGATGTTGCTGATCCTGGCCAGTCTGTTCCCGTTATTAAGTCTCTTGCTGGATACAAAACTGTTTGCGGATGTAAAGCAGGAAATGCCATCCAAAGATACGATGGTAACTGGTAAAGGTTTCCTTAAAGGAGAACTCATAACCATAATACTTTCCGGTGCATCTTTCCCGTTCATGACCCAGCTTGGTCACGCCTTATTGCCATTGCCGGAAAACATTTTCAGAATGACGATCGGTAACGGCTTCTTAGGCTGGTATCTGTTGCTGATCATCATCATGATCATCACTTCAATCATTTCAATAAATAAAAACAAAAAGAAAGGCCTCGAAAACGAAAAATTCGATCTCAAGGTCTTCCTTAAATCACTGTTACTCGCAACAGTCATGATCATTTATATGTATCTGATCAATGTGATCTATTGTCTGGTATTCGATCTTGATCTGCGCTTCATCTGGCCATTCTTCAGACCATTCACTTTACAAAGATTAGGCCAGTTCTTCGTCTACTTGCCGATCTTTGCGCTGTTCTATTATCTGAACAACACCAAGATCATGAGAGATCTCAGAACTGGTGCGACCTATGAGAAGGGCTTTGGCGCTTTCCTTAAAGACTGGTTTGTCAACTTCTTACTGATGGCCGGAGGCGTCATGATCATCGTCCTGATCGAATACATCCCATTCTTCGTGGGAATCGGTCCGGGTGCCGATGTCTTGTTCGGTTCGACCTTCGGTGGTCCGTTCATGTCGATACTGATCCTGTTTGTTCCACAGGTAATGTTCTTCTCGATCTTATGCACCTTTGCCTACCGTCAAACCGGTCGGGCCTATACAGGAGCCATGCTGGCAGCGATGCTGGCATGCTGGATCGTCACTGGTGGTTCTTCGATCTTATAACTTACAATCCAGCAGGATGACCTGCTGGATTTCTTTTTTTATTCTCCTTTCGGGATCTGATCGTTAAGACTCTTATTTCTATAATTGATGTTGGTCCTTAACGAATAGCCCATCTTATCCCAGAAGCTGTTAGCTTCATCATTGTTGCTAAAGACGATACAGAAGATCTTCTGAATGCCTTCTTTCTTAAGACCTTCTTCCGCCATTTTAACCAATGTGCTGGCAATCTTCTGCCGCTTATGGTCTTCCTGTACACACAGATGATGAATGATCCCTCTTCGTCCATCATGACCTGATAAGATCGCGCCGATCATCTGTTCATCTTCAAAAGCTCCAAAGCAGGTCAAAGAATTGCGACGGATATATCTTGTGATCCCATCTCTTGAATCATCAACGGGATTCATGGCTCTTTTCGTCATGTCTTGTGAGATCCATAACTCATAAAGCCTGTCGTAGTCATCTTCCGTCAGAACTCTGTATTCAATCTTTTTCATTACTGTTTCTTCTCGAATATAATTGCCTGATAAGGCTTAAGAATTAATACATCATTACTTTGTGAATCATCATTGTAATTATCCAGAAGCACTTCAGCACCTTTTACCCAATCCGGAAGTTTATAGCTTGTTTTATGTTTGGAGAAGTTGCCGACAATAAAGAGCCTGCTTCCTTCATATTCCCTGGAATAAGCGATCACTTTTCTGTTTTCATGATCATATTCTTCAGTCTTGCCGTAGATGGCTGTATCATTTTCCTTCTTGATCTTCAGCAGCTTCTGATAGTAGCGATAAATTGATTTTTCAGCTTTAAGATCAGCTTCCACATTGATCTTCTTATAAACCGGATTCATGCATTGCCAAGGCTCATGTCCCTTATTGAAACCCGCATTGACGCTGTCGTCCCACTGCATCGGTACTCTGGCGTGGTCTCTGGCACCATACTTGATAAAGCTGAAAGCGAGTTTCTTTGGCATATGATATGAACACATCAGATCATAGACCATATGGCTGACCGGATCCTTCATGTCATCGAGACTCTTGAAATCACAACCCGTCATGCCGATCTCTTCACCCATATAGATGAACGGAATGCCAAAGCCCATGAACGTCACGGTCGCCAGCATCGTTGCGGCTTCATAGCGATAGTGTTTTGTATCGATCGAGAAACGGCTGACACTGCGCTGATTGTCATGATTCTCCAATACCAGAGTATTCCAGCCTACACCATAGGTGCTATGCTGTGGATCAAACAGTCCTTTCTTGAACTGGCGCAGATCAAAAGGTTTCCAGAAGAACTTCAGACCGCCGATATTGTCGGCCTCCAGATGTGCGAAGTTGAAGATCGAATCAAGTTCCTTGTTTTCTTCTTTTACATAAGCCAAAGCATTTTCCGGTGAGGGACGATAGGATTCACCGACTGTATAACTGTCATAATGAGACAAGGCTTTTTCATTTAATTCTTTTAAGAATTCATGCATGCGCGGTCCATCCACAAAGAACTGTGCACCTTTCTGATAGGTATGCGGATCATCGTCATCCTTCAGAGGATAAACTTTGGAAGACATATTGAAGACATCAAAACGGAAACCATCCACACCCTTATCCATCCAGTAATTCAGGATATCGATAACTTCCTGTCGAACCTTATCGTTTTCCCAGTTGAGGTCCGCCTGTTCCATGCAGAAAAGATGCAGGTAAAATTCATCAGTATCTTTGATCCTCTCCCAGGCAGTACCGGTAAAGGATGAGACCCAGTTAGTAGGAGGTAAAAGCTTATCACCTTCTTTTTTGCCTTTGGCGAAGATGTAGTAATCACGATATGGTGAATCTTCAGAGCTTAAAGCTTCCTTGAACCATGGATGTTCAATGGAAGTATGATTGACTACCATATCCATGATGACCTTTATATCACGTTTATGACATTCATCGACCAGTCTTTCAAAATCAGTCATCGTCCCGAATTTCTCATCGATATCGCGATAGTCAGAGATATCATAGCCATAATCATAATCAGGAGATTTATATAAAGGCGAAAACCAGATAGCCGTTACACCGAGATCTTTTATATAATCCAGCTTTGAAATAATACCCTCGATATCACCCCAGCCGTCATTATTACTGTCAGCGTAACTGAAAGGATAGATCTGATAAACGACCGCATTTTTATACCACTGTGTTCTCATTATTGTGCCTCCAATTGATTACCTATTATTATTGTATCTTTATTAATTGTAAAATTAATACATATGGATGATGAACTGTTTATTAAAGGACTCAGGATCAACTGGAACGAAATTTCTCAAGATAGCTATCTGCGCTCCATTGAAGCACTTTCACAACTGAAGGAACTTGAATTCCACAAACCGATAACTTTTTTCGTCGGTGAAAACGGCAGTGGCAAGTCTACCCTTCTTGAAGCCATTGCGATCGCCTATGGTTTCAATCCGGAAGGCGGAACCAAGAATTACAGTTTCTCAACTTATGATTCTCATTCCGAACTCTATGATCACCTGATCCTGATCAAAGGCTACCGCCATTCTTCCTGGGGCTATTTCCTAAGAGCCGAGAGTTTCTATAATGTCGCCAGTAAGGAAGAAGAATATGGAAAGCTCTCTCCAAAGGGTTCGATGTATTATCATTACAAATCACATGGGGAAAGCTTTTTAGCTATGGCTCAGGATAATTTCAAAGGAAACGGTCTGTATATCTTCGATGAACCGGAAGCCGCACTGTCACCACAAAGACAGCTAACCTTGTTATATGAGATCGACCGCTGCGTAAAAGAAGGATCACAGTTTATCATCGCCACTCATTCACCAATCTTACTTGGCATTCCAAACAGTGAAATATTGAGTTTTGACGGATCGATACACGCGATCGACTATGAAGATACCGACAGCTATCGCATAACAAAAATGTTTATCAATGATAAAGACAGGATTCTCACGCAGCTGTTTAATGAAGAGTAAAAAAGTTCGCTGAAGCTCACGCTTAACCTGATTTCCAAATATTGTGTATCATGACACGGTATCCGCAAGGATATCGTGTTTTGATATACAGTCATATTGATGATCGATAAGAGATTTCATAATAACGCTTCTGAGTTCAAGAAGATAGCTTAAGGTTCTGAAAAATTCCTTGTATCAAACCGTCCGCCAGGCCACTTACAGATACAGGAACGCTTGTAATGCGGACGTGTATTTCTACACACCCTTGTATTCACTATTATTTTAATTGTTTATTCCCATAATAGAAAGACCATCTTTTCAGATGATCATTCTCGTTATTCGTTAGTAAATTGTTTGCCTCTGAGGTCAGTCGGTTTCACATTTTCCTTGATCTCCATGGTATAAGTGATGCCAAGATCTTCAGCCCATCTGATATACTGTTCGACCTGCCTGTCATCTAACATATCCGAAGAGATCAGACCTTTCTGATCGATCATGTCATTGACGAACAGTTTGGTATAAAGGAAAGCACCTTGTCCGGTCAGATACATCTCGCCGGTCATTTTGGCCTTCTCATATGACTCGACAAGACCCGGGGCATTGAGATGTAACTCTACCATCACATACCTGCCTTTTCTGGTACCAAAAGCTTCTATGACAAAGGCTCCGCCATCAGCGATCAGTCCTTCATCGATGATCGCTTTGATCTCATCAGGATTCTTTGGCGGTAACGGGACATGCTTAAGGATGATCTCCTGTGGGATGACCTTCTGACCATGGATCTCTTCTTCCTGATTGGATAGTAAGCCTGCTCTATAAAGCGGCTCTGAGAACTGAATGCCTACACCACCATATTTGAAATAGGCGTTTCGGCAACCCTTGAAATACTTCTCGGCATTGAAACCGACATATACCGGCTCATCATGAGCGTGCTCACAAAGCATAACCGGAGACATATTATACTCCGGCCATTTGCGCCAGATCTTGCGGCTGAAAGGCTTGGTACGGATCAGCTTGCCATCTTCAAAAGCGAAGGCGTCTTCCTGCATATCAGCCAGAGCTACATCAGTGCTCCACCAGAAAGGCAGAAAACGTTTAGCCTTGACACCTTCATAGACCATCATATTGATCGTGTCACATTCATCCAGTTCATTGACGCATTTTCTGGCCATAACGCACATCACGCCCGGTGCTGAACCGGTGCCGATGATCGCCGTCGTATTATTGGCAGCAAAAGTCTTGCTGTAGTTGTCGTACATATATCTGATTCCAGCGATCCAGCGGTCATATTTATCGACGTCCATTACTTCCGGAAGGTTTTCGACTGCCGCCAGATCCTGGTAGCAACACCCCAGATCCATCGCTGCTTTAAGCATGTTAGCTCCATAGTTTATCGGCATAACATTGACTAAAAGATCACAACCCTCAGCTGCTTTCTTGATCTCATCAAGATCTTCCGCATTGACCTTTACCGGCTTGCCTTTTTTCATGAGCTTGCAGACAGCTTCAGCTGCCTTCAGATCATGATCGGCACATATTATTTCTTCGATATTGGGTTCTTCATCAAGTTTTCTGCAGATCGTGGAACCCTGTACACCGCAACCGCATACCATTACCTTTTTCATAGCATTTACCTTCTGATTAATCAGTCACACCATAAATTATACTCATTTATCATGTTCATGTAGAGTAACATCTTTCAGTCTGTTGCGGAAGCAAACAATATCACAAACCTCTTCATTTCTTTATCATAGACGCTCCAGCAGTTTGCGCCCCACCATTCATGACCATCATCAAAATAATCTGACCACTCGGTTGACCATTCATATACTTCCAGATAACCAGAACCTTCAGGGAATAATGCTCTGTTTACAGTTTCAAAATCAGAAGGCAAATAATGTCCTGCCCGGTGAGGTGACTCAAGGAAAGAGTACCAATAAGGTATCGGCCCGCCATGGTTATCATTTTTAAAATCACAGTCATAGATCGTATTTTTCAGTTTGTCTTTGCTTAAAAGTTTCGGTACATAGAGAAAAACTTCCGGATCAATCATCCTGGCACTGGCCTTAGCAATGTTGTATTCTAAAGTTTTATGTAGTTCAGGAGATGATTCGTTCAGCTGTTCTTCCGCTTTCTTTACATCTTCGATAGCTCTGTCACAAGCCAGTTTCATTGCGTATTCGACAGCTTCCCGATGCGATGACAGACGGCGATATCCCTTATCGCTTGTCAGAATATAATATTCGACTCCTTCCGGATCATATTTCTGGATTAATTCATCAAACTCTTCATCACTTATTTCCTTAATTCCTTTTTTCTTGTCTTCTTCATCATATTATGTCTTGATCGGCATCTTATCCACACCGATCGGTGGGTTATTGCCTAAATATGATTCCAGTATTTCTTCCGGAGTATTGAATACACCGATCTCATCCGTCCAGTTGAATATACAGTATAGTTTCGAATCTTCGCCGATATAGACATCAGCCGGATAATAGTAACCGATCTCACCGATCGGGCAGACTTCCTGTCCCGCATAATCTCTGACCATTTCAATATCATCCATTGCGGCGCCCAGTCTTCTTAACATATCTTTTTCTGTTTCCTTGGGGTCAAAGGCATATGAATAATAGTAATCAGTCTTGGTGTCGTAACAGTTCAAAGAGATCTCTTTATTGAATTTCGGATCTTTCAGCATGATATAACTGTCACGATAGAAACCGCCGTATTTTCTGTAGAACTCTATGGCTGATGGAAGAAGTTTGACTCCGGCTTTTTCATATAACGCAATAAAACCGGTTGCCTCTTCTTCACTTACCGGCGTACAGATCAGACTTACTGCTTCATCAATTCTCTCTTTTAATGTTCCTTTAAGCTCGATCATATTTATTATTTTACTTTAACATTGTTTATCCTGTCTGATATTCTTATTCATAAAAAAGGATCATACAGATCCTTACAAAAAGCCAGTAAATTAAATTAGCTCATTTGTTTGCCGAACCAGAAACAAGTCTTTTTTTGAAAGCTTTTATCTTCTGACCATAACGGCTTGAAAAAAACAGTCCACATAGCAGCATACCAATGCCTGCTCCTTCCGCAAATTCTGAAAGCAGTAATAAGACGTGATTTTCATTTAGAGCAGTGTGATGTATCACTCCTGAGATCAGCAGGCAGATAGCTCCTGCCAGCATCAGCGCATGAATACGCCTGTTATATCTTTCAGCCTCACTGTTGGTATAATCAACGGCCTTTAATACAACTTCTTTTACTTCTTCATTCATTTTCTCACTTTTCCTTTCTCCATTCAGGATCTCTCGAAGGTCGACTTCATAGATGTCTGATAATTCAATCAGGATATCAAGATCAGGCATGTTGCTTCCGGTCTCCCAACGGGAACAGTCCTACGGGCAACATTCAGCTGTTCTGCCAAATCTTCCTGAGTCAATCCCTTCTCTTTTCTTAATTCCTGAAGGAATTTTCCGATTTTCATAAGATCCATAAATGACCTCCTAACTGATTTCAGCATATCGTGATTCAACAATCTATAACAGGACACAAAGTGAGCAAATGCCCTGTAATGATAAATGAGACAGAATATGTCTCAATAAACAATTTTCGGTTAATCTACAATCGTGTGGTTGACATATACAGTTCTTTGACATAGAAATATCAGTTTTACAGTTATCTTCAGGGATATAATTTAGATAGCCAAATATAGAAAGTGTCTGAGCAGTTATTCGGTTCTATGTTTGGCG
>JAFRJA010000120.1 GCA_017432545.1 Erysipelotrichaceae bacterium | reverse complement strand
GGCCAAGGTTGAGATATGGTACGCACTCATCATAGAACAGAAGGTGGCTCTCATTTGCGGATCAGGTGGCTTTGACTAGCGGACAGATTGGCTCCCGAGTTCCGGAATATCCATTGCGGCATTTATTATTAACACGGCGATACCGATATCATTAACATAGTGATATCAGACAGATTAACATGATGATACGCAGGCGGTGAAATACTCATATCAATATTGTTTTTACAGTAACCACGAATAATCTTGCCTAGTATCAATAATGTAATCCACATAAACTGTTTCATCTTTTATCTGATAAAGAATGATATATCTTTTTGAAATCACATATTTATGATATTTATTTCTTGGAATAATATCATTTTCAAAAAAAGGATATATCTGGGCGTCTTCTTTCAGTTTTTTAATTGAATCAACTATAATTGCTTTCTGTTTTCTAGCAGCGGCTTTAGATGCCTTTCCGATAAAAGAAATATGTTTTACCAACATATCACTTGCTTTATTTGAAATGATAACTTTGTATTTCATTTCTATAGTTCCTCAATAAGCTGATCAAGTTTTTTATCTAGAGCATCTATTTCTATGCCTTTTCTTCCGGCAACCTTATCTTCTTCAATCGTGAGAAGTTCTTCTCTTAATTTGATCATTTGTTCTCTTCGCTTATAAGTTTCTATATCCATAACAACGAGATCCCCTGCTCCATTCTTGGTTAGAAAGATAGGTTCTTTAGTCTTTTTGCATTCTTCAGAAATTTCGTTATAGTTTTGTCTTATTTTTGCCGATGGATAAATTGTCATTGTCAAACACCTCTGTAGTATTATTCTAGCATAATTTTAACTATCTTTTACTATTTATATATGAACTCACTATGAGGCCAAATTCCACAGAACAGTTTTTCAGAAGGAAAATTGAATCTTCCAAAAAAAAGACCGATAGGACTAAATGATTCTCTTTCGGTCTTGATTCTTCTTTCCAGTCGATTTTTATATAAATTAATTAATCGCCACTGGTCATTTTTTGATTTAAAGATCTTCGTGATATATTTGGGTTACTCCATATTTGAGCAGAATAGATCTTACGATCTTGTCCTCGTATTGAGCATGTGACAGCCACATTTCGAATGGATAGCTTGGATCTTCTAATTCCTGAGTCCTTTTCTGTAAAGCGATAACCTGTCCCTTTTCTTCATCAGTCAGCTTATCCCAGACACCATAATACTCGAAAAGGTTATTATAGGAGCCACCGCCACCGTTAACGTTATTGAGCTCATCATACAATATTTTACGATTCTTGATTTCCATCTTTTTTTTACCTCGTTTTTCTTTTTCATCTGCCCACTTATCCATCATTACCTTTTATACGATGTTATACATACTGATGGCAACAAAACGCTGAAAATTGCGTATTCAAAAAGCTCCGAAATCGGAGCCTTATGAGTTTGATTAAACTAATTCGATCGTTGCCATAGGAGCAGCATCGCCACGTCTGACATAAGTCTTGGTGACTCTGGTGTATCCACCGTTTCTGTCCTTGTATTTAGGGGCAACTTCATCGAATAAGACCTGAACAGCAGTCTTGCCATCCTTGGTCGTGACATTTCTTAAATAAGCAGCGCACTGTCTTCTGGCAGAGAGATCACCCTTTTTCGCAACAGAGATCAGATGATCAACGACACTTCTTAATTCCTTGGCCTTCATTTCAGTTGTTTCGATCTTGCCTTTAACGATAAGATCAGTTGCCATATTCTTAAGAAGAGCTACTCTATGGTCGGCTGTACGGCCTAATCTACGATTCCACATATTTCAATTCTCCCTTAATCATTATGTTTGAATGATAAGTTAAGAGCCTGCAGTTTTTCTTTAACTTCCTTTAAAGACTTCTTACCGAGGTTTCTTACTCTTGCCATTTCTTCTTCGGTCTTCTGAGTCAGTTCTTCAACAGTCGAGATACCAGCTCTCTTCAGACAGTTGTATGATCTGACCGTCAGATCAAGATCATCGATAGACATGTTGACCTTCTTGGCGTTACCTTCGTTAACGGAATCCTTCATTAATGAATCCATCGCGCTAACTTCAGTATCGATTTCCGTCAGAAGCTCAAAATGTGAAACGAGGATCTTGGCAGCTAAAGCCAATGATTCTTTCGGATTGATCGAACCATCGGTCCAGACTTCCATCGTCAGTTCATCATACTTGGCTGACTGACCAACACGGGTCGGTTCGACTTCATAGTTGGCTTTGACAACCGGAGTATAGATCGCATCGGTATAGATCGTACCGATACCCTGTGATGAACCTTGATAAAGAGACTTGTTTTCATCAGCGGAAACATAGCCTCTGCCTTTTCTTGCCAGCAGTTCCATTTCCAGTTCGCCACCTTTGTCAAGATGAGCGATCTCAAGTTCAGGATTAAGGACCTCAACACCGGCTGGGAGAATGATATCGCCAGCTGTAACAGTGCAAGGACCCTTAGCTGAAATTCTTAATGTATAGACATCATCATCAGCGATATCAAGGATCAAAGACTTGATATTGAGAATGATGAGTGTAGTATCTTCTCTGACGCCTTTGATAGAAGAGAATTCATGGAATACTCCGTCTATCTTGATCGAATAAACTGCATCACCCGGTAATGATGACAGCATCGTTCTCCTTAAAGCGTTACCTAATGTCGTACCGAAACCTCTCTCTAATGGAGATATTACGAATTTGCCATAGTTATCGGATTCAACATAGTCACTGACTTTAAATTTCGGACGTTCAAATTTATTCATATGTATCCTCCTTATCCTCTAGGTTTCTTCGGCGGACGGCAACCATTGTGCGGAATTGGTGTAACATCATTGATCGCAGTGATCTCCAGTCCGGCTGTAGCCAAAGCTCTGATAGCAGCTTCTCTGCCCGGACCCGGTCCTTTGACGTTGACTTCGACCTTCTTCATGCCGTGATCCATCGCGGTCTTGCCTGCTGCTTCAGATACGAGCTGTGCAGCGTAAGGTGTAGACTTACGGGAACCTTTATAGCCTAAAGCTCCGGCAGAAGACCAGGAAATAACGTTTCCGGCCTCATCAGTGATCGTAACGATTGTATTATTGAATGTTGAGTGGACATGCGCAACGCCACTGGCAATATTCTTCTTTACACGTCTTTTACGCGAAGTTGTTTTTGCTTTCTGTGCCATTGTTATCCTCCTTACTTCTTCTTATTAGCGACTGTTCTTCTAGGTCCCTTGCGGGTTCTGGCATTGGTCTTGGTCCTCTGGCCTCTGACCGGTAAGCCTTTTCTGTGTCTGATACCGCGATAGCAGGCAATTTCCATCAGACGCTTGATGTTAAGCTGAGTTTCTCTACGCAGATCACCCTCTAACTTATAGCTGTCAAGAGCCTTACGGATAGCATTTTCCTGTTCATCAGTAAGATCCTTGACACGGATATCTTCGCTGATACCGCATTCGGCTAAGACTTTCTTCGCAGTTGTCAGACCTACACCATAGATGTAAGTAAGTGAAACAACTACACGTTTATTATTTGGAATATCAACTCCAGCAATACGAGCCATTAATTCTTTCCTCCCTTATTAACCTTGTCTTTGTTTGTGTTTAGGGTTTTCACAAATAACCATTACGCGACCTTTACGTTTAATGACACGGCATTTATCGCACATTGGTTTTACAGATGGTC
>JAFRJA010000119.1 GCA_017432545.1 Erysipelotrichaceae bacterium | reverse complement strand
GCAGATCTTCACATCAGGATTGCCTTTTGATACCTCTTCCAAGGTCGAATAAGCGATATTTGTCTTTTCGGAACTGAGATTACCTTCATCATCATACAGATGCATGGTGGCCTTTAAAACGCCCTTTAAACCGCCATCAAGCTCGACATCCGCCAGTTTGAAGGTTGCTGCTTCAAGACCGATATTGATCCCGGCTGCCGCTTTGGCCGAACCCTGTAAGATCGTGTCGTAATCATGGGTATTGTCATTGATAAAGCGGATATGTCCATCCTTGGTCTCAAAACCCAGAGAATGCGAATTATACAGATCGATCTCCGCTTTACCTGAAGTATACAATTTGATCAGAACATCCAGATCCAGATAAGCCGTCGGGATCTCCGGGATCGGCGTTCTGATCGAACAGATGCGTAAAGAAGCTTCTACTTCATCCTTGGCTGGTTCGATCATCGATTTCACCAGACTCTTGAAAGTCGAAGAATCAAGCTTTGAAAACTTAAGATGATAATTGCCATACTTGCCGGTCGAGCAGCCGATCTTTTCCGTGGAATTGAATTTGACATTGAAGTAGCAGTTCTTGAGATCATCTTCCTTGTAAAGCCATTTGAAGGAAGGCTTGATATTATTGATACTCAGATCACCATAGACATTCATCCCATTTATATCTTTTGAGATATGTACATCGATTCCTGCTCTGTTAAGTGTATATGAAATACGGAAACCATCCGTATTGAAAACATGATTATTCGTTGACAACAAGGTAAACTTTTCGTTCTGATAGGCGGTATTTTCTTCTTCACCATAGGAAACTACTTCCGCTTGCGAGAAATCAACTTCATAGGTATCAGATATATCAAGATAGGAGAATACTTCTTCAAATTCCGCTTCTCTGTAGTTGTAATGATCTTCGTCAGCTCCGGTAATAATGAAATATAGGCCGTCTTTTAATAAAAGATCTCCTGTTTCCAGTTCATCAAGTTCACTCTTGGGATCTTTGACATACATGGCCGTGATATCCGGTTCAAAAGTCTTGTTGTTGATATGATCGACCGCCTTATGAATTACTTCATTGGCTTCCTCTTCACTTATATATTTCTTTTTCTTATATTCTTCAGGGATATAATCATTCAGATCCAGAGATTCATCATCAAGAAGTCCTTTAACGGTTTTGGACAGATAGTCATAGTTAAGAGCCTTATCATATTCTTTTTCATCTTCTTCATCAATGATCTCCCATTCCTTGAGATCTTCAAGATTCTCATCTATATCATCACTTATTCCTATGCCACTTATATAAGAAAGGTCATCGAGATAATCTTTGACCTTATAGGTTTCAGCAGTATCTGCTTTGCAGGAAGCACAGGTAACTAAGATTAATAATCCCGCAAAGCAGATCATACTTTTTCTAATTGAAACTAGACGCATTGGCTACGATCGTCGATTCAAGAGAATCGTAGTCTGATACTGTTGAATCAAGGAATCGGGCATAGGATTCGATAACCTCTGATTCATCAATAAATCTGGTCGCAAAACGCTGGAAACGTGACAGCAGCATCTCTTCACCATCTGATTCCCAGATACTGTTCAATTCATTCATGGTCTTGGAGACAAAATTCAATATCTCATCCAGAGTTGAATTATAGTTTCTGATCTGTGATGCCGTTTCACTGACTTCCGGAAGTGTAATTCTAATATTGTCCATTAATCCTCCTTACACTGTTCTTAAATGATTGGCACGAGCGTAGATCTCATCCTGAGTTTCGCGATAAGCGCGGGCAGAATTCCTAAGAAAATCCGCATATTGGCGCATGATCATGGAAATCTGTCTTAGATCGTCCTCAAAAGATTTGATCTGATTGGTAAAGGCCACATTGTCTTTTCCCTGCCAGGATGAAGACATCTTATCTACTTCGACATAGATAGCCTGATAAGTGCGGTCATACTCCCGATTGGCTTCTTCGATCCTGGAAGCCGTCGTTTCCAGTCTCTCCGGTTCAACCATTATTGATCTCATATTTCTACCTCCTTCATATCTTTATTGCCTGAAAAAGGTCGAATTCCTTAAAAGAGTATAAAAAAAACAGGAATTTGATCCTGTTTTGCGTTGATTTATAAGCTTTTAGATCTGTTTTGATCTTTAATTCAAAATCGTTCTCTATGTTCAGAAGTTCATCTGACCATCTCAGACTTTTTTAAGCTGATAACGGATATAATGTTTAGCCTGTTCACCTTTCTTCAAAATCGGAAACAGGTATTTGTCGCCATAATTAATCCCATTAGGATAGAATTGAGCTTCTAAAGCGATACCGCCGTATTGTTCATATGGTTTATTTTCTTTACCTGTATCAGTACCAAGATAATAAGCGGTATAGACATGCATATCCGGCAGATCGGAATAGATGTTCAGCTGCAGTTTATCATTCTTCAGCTCACACATCAGTTTGTCTTCAAGATTCTCCCAGACATAGTTATTGTCGATATTGATGATGTCATTGAAATGATCGCCAATACGGGAGAAAGTATTGAAATCATATGGTGTACCAGCTGTTTTTCTTGTCTCATCCAAAGTCAATCCATATTCATCAGTCGGTGAATAGGTATCAGAAGTCATATGGAGATAATGATCGAGGATATCTTTGTCACCCAGATTGAAATATGAATGGTTGGTTAGATTGAAGATCGTGTCCTGATCACAATTTCCTTCGAACTCTTCGATCAGCGAATCCCCTTCCAGACGATAAGTAGCTTTTACAAACAGATTGCCAGGAAAGCCTTCTTCGCCATCTTTGGAGAAATAGGACAAAGTGAGCGCATCATCCTTTTTATCTTCCAGTTTCCATTTCTTAAAACCAAAGCCATTATCGCCGCCGCCATGTAACTGGTTCATATTGTTGTTGACGGAAAGCTGGTAAGTCTTGCCGTTAAGAGAAAAACGGGCATTACCGATACGGTTGGAATTCCTGCCGATCGTAGCACCGATATTATTACCAGAATTGCGGATATAGTCTTCATCTTCATTAAAGCCTAAAACCACATCGATTCCACTCTGTTTATCGATAAGTCTGGTAAGAGTAGCCCCAAGATCAGATATTTCCGCTTTAAGAACATCATTTTCAATCGTATATCTCATATTTTTCCTCCGGCTAAATCTTTTTTACCGTTGATCCTTCCAGCATTTTGCCGCTGATGAGAACGCGTTCAACCGGTAATTCCGGTTGCATGATCATCTGCAGCAGCTTTCTGACGGCCATCGACCCAATAGCTTCTGTATTCTGTTCATAGGTTGTCACTTTCATGATCTTGGCCATATTGATGCCATCATAACCGATAGCTGAAACATCATCAGGGATGTTAAGACCATGTTCGTTGATAGCTTTAAGTCCGCCGATATAGGAATAGTCATCAGGGAATATTATTAAACTCGGCCGATCTTTCATTTTCAGTATCTCGTTAGTCTTATCGTAGCAGTCTCTAATATCATGATACGAACCCTTGACCACATATTCATCTGGTATATCCAAATGAAGCCTATGGCAAGTCGTAAAGAAACTGCTCATGCGGCTGGTCGTGACATTGGTGGAATCTCCATAGATATAAGCGATCTTGCGATGACCCATATTATAGGCATATCTTACAATGTCTTCCATGCCTTGGGTATTGTCGGATAAGACAGCCGAACAATTCTCAAAAACATAATCGATACAGACGATCGGGATAGAAGAACTGCACAGTTCCACAATCTCGGGATCAGTGAAATCAGCCGTCATGATCACGATACCGTCAAGGCAGCGGTACTCAGCATGTCTCAAATATGAGGTCTGTTTCCCGGCGACCGCACGGTTGATAAAAGTGATATCGTAACCGTATTTTTCCGCTTCTTTCCGCATACTTTCTAAGATCATCGAGAAATATTCATGAGACAGTCCGGAACGTTCATCACCAAAAAGAACACCAAGATTATAGGTGCGGTTTGTCTTAAGAGCCCTGGCCGATGCATTAGTCGCATAACCCATACTCTTAGCGACTCGGCGGATCTTTTCCTTGGTAGCTTCAGAAATATCCGTCTGATCATTCAGTGCTTTTGACACCGTAGCAACAGAAACGTTGCATTTTTTGGCAATATCTTTAATCGAAACCATATTTATAACAGCTTTATAAGTTCTTCTCTAACCTCATCGTAGTGTTTGTCGATCAGACCGAAATCCATTTCCCTGAAGGTCCAGGCAGCCCGGCCGATATCATATTTCTCAAAAACCTTATTGATACATCTGTACCACTTGACCGCATCCTCAGAATCAGCCAGATCGATGACTCCGTATTCACCACAATATAAAGGAACATTCCTCTCTTGCGATACTTTGATTGCATCCGCAAACAGCGCTTCAAAGAATCTTTCATCGATTAGATCAGAACCTTCCGGAAGACCGGCCATAAAGCGCTCACCGATCTTTCTGGTGTTCTTGCGATATGTATCGTATGTTTCTTCAAATGCCATGCGGAAGGAAGTATCCATCGTATCGATCCAGTAGGCACCCTGATGCGTAAAAGCGATCGGATCATAACAATGGAAGTTATAGACGATATTATCGTCATAAGGCATAGCCAGATCCCTTACCGCTGTAACGGAATTGTTGTAGTAGGAACCAACCAGGATCTTGATGTCCGGCGCAAAATCCCTTATATACTGTATAGCTCTATTAGAGATCTCATTCCACTTGTCGATATAGCTTTTTTCTGTTACTTCATTTAACAGTTCAAAAGCCAGATTATCATTCTGACCAAACTCTCTGGCTAACTGTGCCCAGAGATTGCAGAAGATATCCTGATAGTATTCATTCTCAAAGAAACCTTCTTCTGCTTCGCCATCATCAAAACTGTAACCGACCGTTTTATGCAGATCTAAGATCATATTCAGACCATGCTTCTTACATAAGTCGATACACTTCTGAATGCGATCAAAGCCGGACTGTTTAAACGAATTGTCATCATTCAAAACAAGTTCATAATCGATGGGGATCCTGACATGATCCAGTCCCCATTTTGCGGCTGTTTCAAAATCAGCCTCATGAATGAAACTATCATACCTTTCTTCGGTGTTGTCGCATTGCGAAAACCAGCCACCGAAATTAATTCCATGTTTGTAGCCTTTGAATTCTTTCATTGTTGATCCTTATTTAAAGCCTTGGAGGAACCAAGGCTTTTTATTTTCTAGTATTCCAGGTTGTGCTGATCTTCCTTGGAGAAGACATGGCAGACTTCTCCGTTGAAAGTAAGCTCAACGGTTTTACCCATATAATCTACAGCCTTACCCTCAGTAGGTACGATGGCGATAACATCTTTGCCATCAACATCCATATGTAGGTGGCAAGAAGGACCCATCAGTTCTGATACTTCAACCAGACCCTTGACGCCGCCCTTATCAGTCAGCTGGATATGATCAGGTCTTACACCTAAAGTAACAGCCTGCGGTTCAACATTCAGACCTTTAAGTCTGGCCTGTTTTTCTTCAGAGAGAGCAACTGTGATACCACCGGTCTTGACGACATACTTGCCGTTTTCAATAGCCAGTTCAGCATCAAAGTAGTTCATCTGTGGAGTTCCGATAAAGCCTGAAACAAACTGATTACGCGGATGGTCATAGACTTCCTGTGGCGTACCGATCTGCTGGATGAAACCATCCTTCATGACAACGATACGATCGCCTAAAGTCATAGCCTCAGTCTGGTCATGGGTAACATAGATAAATGTCGTATTGATTCTCTTTCTGAGTTTGATGATCTCAGCTCTCATCTGGTTACGCAGTTTGGCATCCAGGTTTGACAGAGGTTCATCCATAAGTAAGACCTTCGGATCACGAACGATTGCTCGACCGATCGCAACACGCTGTCTCTGACCACCGGAAAGAGCTTTAGGTTTACGATCAAGATACTGGGTGATATCCAGGATCTCAGCAGCTTCGTTTACTTTACGTTCGATCTCATCCTTTGGAACCTTCTTGATCTTAAGAGAGTAACCCATGTTTTCTCTGACGGTCATATGCGGATAAAGAGCGTAGGACTGGAAAACCATGGCGATATCTCTGTCTTTCGGTTCAACAGAGTTCATGAGATTACCGTCGATGTAGAGTTCACCGGAAGTGATCTCTTCAAGACCGGCAACCATTCTTAAAGTCGTAGACTTACCACAGCCTGAAGGACCGACCAGAACGATGAATTCCTTATCAGCGATATCAAGATTAAATTCCTGAACGGCAACTACACCTTCTTCAGTGATCTGCAGATTGACTTTATTGGTTTCAGGATTTTCTTCCTGAGCTTTTTTCAGATTCTTTTTCTGTTTCTTTTCGGTATCACCAAACGGATATACCTTTTTAACATTCTTTAAAATTACTTCAGCCATAAAATTTCTCCTTTATCCCTTAACAGAACCAGATGTAACACCCTTAATGATTGATTTAGAAAGGATGATATAAATTACCATAACCGGTAAGATCGCCATCAGCATCAGCATATAGACCTTACCCATATCAAACTTGGTATAGTCGGCACTTCTTAATGTCGCAATCATGACCGGAACGGTCTTGACTTCTGGTTTATTGAGCAACAGAGAAGGCATGAAATAGTTATTCCATGAACCGACAAATGAGAAGATAGCCTGGACCGCGATCGCCGGTCTCATGATCGGCAGAACGATCTCGTTGAAAATTCTGAACTCGTTAGAACCATCGATTCTAGCTGCCTCGACCATTTCCAGAGGAAGTGTAGCTTCCAGATACTGTCGCATATAGAAGTAGCAGGAAGGAGCCGCGATCGCCGGAACGATCAGCAGCCACAGCTTGTTGGTAAGGTTGTATTTGAAAGCCAGCTGAATGAAACCAACGGCAGACACCTGTGACGGGATCATCATGATCGCCAGAATGAACAGGTGCGCAAGTACCTTGAATTTAAAGTTATAGACATAAGTTCCATAAGCTGTTAAAGCTGAGAAATATGTCGTTAAAGCTGCCGATAAGATTGCAACGACGAAGCTGTTCTTCATACCGACCGGGATATTGATATCGCCATCATGCCAAGCATTGTAGAAGTTCGTAAAGAAGTTTCCGCTTGGAACAAGAGTGAAGCCTGACTGTAATTCACCATTAGATCTTGTCGCATTGACAAACATCAGATAGAAGAAGAACAGACACAGGAAGGATAAGAAGATAAGGATCGCGTATACAACGAAACGAGATATGAACAGTTTTATCTGAGCGCTTTTATTAATATCTTTCATGATCATTCTCCTTTCTACTTATTGTTCGGGCTTATCGTCTTAAAGACGATCGTAGACAGCACGGCGGTAATGATAAACAGCAATACTGAGATAGCTCCGGCCATACCGTAGTTCTTGGAAATGCCCAGGTATGAGTTCAGATACATGACAAGTGTCGTTGAAGTGTGGTTTGGAGTACCACCACGGTTAGTCAGAATCTGAGGAACATCGAACATCTGAATACCACCGATCATAGATGTAATGAATACAAAGATGAAGATCGGCATCAGCAACGGCATTGTGATGTTGAAGAACACCTGAGTTGATGTAGAACCATCAAGTCTCGCAGACTCAAACAGTGCTTCATCAATACCCTGAATACCGGCCATAAGCAGAATCGTCGTATTACCGAACCACATTAAGAAGTTCATAAGACCGATAAGGCTCTGAACACTTACCTGCAAGCCCAGGAAATTGATCGGTTCATTGGCCACGCCCATCGCATAGAGCATCTGGTTGACCGGACCGACTTGTGAGAACAAAGCAAAGAACAACATTGCAAAGGCGGACGCCATGATGATGTTCGGCATGTAGATAACAGTCTTGAAGAACTGCTGACCTTTGATGTTAAGTCTTGTTGAAGTGAAGAACAGTGCCAGCAGCATTGAAACGACAAACTGTGGCAGCGCACCGATGATCCAGAGCCAAATCGTATTAAAGAAATATTTGATGAGCTGAATAGTTCCGGTACTATCCGGTGTAAACAGCGCCTTGTAGTTATCTAGACCGACAAAATTCGGGCCTATAACATTAAGACCATCACGATAGTTCTCAAAGAAACTGTTGTAGATCGTCAGGATCTGTGGGTACAGAGTAAAAATCACATACACAATAAAAAACGGAGCGATGAAGTAGTAACCCCATTTAGCATATGATATGGATTTCTTATTATTTGTTTTGTTTTTTCCCATATTATATTTACCTCTTTTTTTCTTAAACAAATTGCTGATTTTATTTATTTAAGAAACTATGGCAGGCCAGCAATGACCTGCCATAGATTTTCTTGATCAATTAATTTTCAGATTACTCAACAGTGATGCTTGGGTAAGCAACCTTGATGGCTTCTTTGAAGTTAGTCATGGCAGTTTCTTTATCAACTGTGCCAGCTAAGTATTCAAGATAGTTAGCCTGTAACTGTTCGTTGCAGATCTGATCGTATGGAGTGATGTTCTGGAACTTGATGTCTTTTGCGAGTTCAGCGAATACAGCTGTATCGTTCTGACCGCCTAAGAAGTCGTTTCCATAAGTCTCATCAGAAGCAAACTTGTTGTTTACTTTCTGGTTGTTTGAGAACTGAGCTTCATCAGAAACTAACTTAGAGCATACGTCTTCGTCATTGATGAATGTGTTCATGATATCAGCAACCATTGTTGGGTTGTCAGTGCCAGTAGCAGCTAACATCCAAGTACCGCCCCAGAAGTGAGCCTGAGGACCTTTGCAGATAGCCCAGTCGCCGTAGCAGCCTTTATCTGGATCCTGTGCATTGCCCATGCAGAAGTTGAAGTACCAAGCTGGGCCGAAGAAGCACATAGACTTGCCTTCTTTGAACATTTCAGAGTTCTTTTCATCTGACCATACGCCTGTAGCATATTTAGCATAGCCTTCAGTCATGTATGTTTCAGCCTGAGTCATCCAGTTTTCAACAGCAGCATCGATATTTAATTTGCCGTCAACAACCCATGCAGAAGTAGTGTTGTTAGAGAATACACGGTAGTCATCTACTGGAGTAGCGAGCATTGTGTAACCTTTTTCTTTAGCAGTAGCAGCTACTTCATCGAATTTTTCCCAAGAATCTAATGCAGCCTGTACTTCAGCTGGATCATCAGTTCCTAATACATCCTTAGCGATTGAACGTCTGTAGATTAAGGCAGACGGGCAGCACTGGAATGAAACGCCCTTTACAACACCGTTAGCATCAGAAGCAGCTTCAACAGTGTATTTGTAAGTGTTAGAGAAATCAGTAACGCCAATTGACTTGACATCCATAGTAGCATCTGAATCAGTGTACTTGATGATGTAGTCAGCTTCTGCTAAGAAGAGGTCTACTTTTTCGTCATCAGCAGCATTTGCCTGAATTAATAATGCAGCATCAAGAGCATCCTGGTAAGCACCACCGTCAGAAGGATAAGTTGTACGTTTGATTGTAACGTCACCCTTCTTTAAGGTGTACTCATCGATTACTTCGTCAGCATAGTACTTCTCTAAGAAGCCCCAGAACTCAACGTTCCAAGTCCAAAGATTCAATACTTTGCCTTCAGTGGTTTCAGTAGTGTCATCGCCACCTTCTGGTTTTGGCTCTTCTTTCTGAGTACAGCCGACCAGACTGAAAACCATAAGCATAACTAATAAGATACTTAAAAGTTTTTTCATTTTTCGTCTCCCTTCCTCTTAAGTAATTTCCCCTGCGTTCAAGCGCAGAAGATGATTGAATACGTTAGAGTTATGTATGCGTTTGCATTCAACTTAAACGTTTTCGTTAATTTAAGTTTAGCACTTTTTTGAAATGTGTCAACACTTTTTTTGTTAGCGTTTCCAAACCCTTTTATATAGGCTTGTTTTTACGAAAATCATTGGTTATACTTAACTTAATCGTTTAAGGACAATTATATGGAGGTAATAATATGAAATATGGCCATTTCGACGATCTTAATAAGGAGTATGTAATTACTAATTATGAAACTCCACTGCCATGGATCAACTATCTGGGATCTGATTCATTCTTCACCCTGCTTTCCAATACTGCGGGAGGCTACAGCTTCTATAAGGATGCTAAATTAAGAAGGATCACAAGATACAGATACAACAATCTGCCTTTGGACCAGGATGGTTTCCATATCTATATAAAGGATAAGAAAACGATCTGGAACCCGGGCTGGCAACCGACCAGAACAAAACTTGACAGCTACGAATGCCATCACGGTCTCGGTTACACCAATATCACTGGTAGCAAAAACAAGATCGAAGTCAAACAGGAATTCTATGTTCCGAAAAACGACAATATTCTGTTAATGAGAGTTACGGTCAAAAACAATGACAAAGTTAACAGAGAACTCGATCTGTTCTCCTTCGTAGAATTCTGCTTATGGGATGCTCAGGATGATACCACCAACTTCCAGCGTAACTATTCGACCGGTGAAGTCGAAGTAGTCGGTTCAACTATTTATCACAAGACCGAATACAGAGAAAGAAGAAATCATTATGCTGTCTTCTTCGCCAATAAGAAAGTTGATTCATTCGATACCTCCAGAGATAGATTCATGGGTGTATATGGTTCCCCTGCTGAACCGGTTGCAGTTAAAGACGGCAAGTGCACCAATTCAATCGCTCATGGCTGGCAGCCGATCGGTGCTCATCACTTCCATCTCGAATTAAAAGCGAATGAAAGTTTCGATGTTATCTTCGGCTTAGCCTATGTTGAAGTACCGTTTGATAAGAAATATGTCAAACCAAATGTCATCAACAAGGAACCAGCTAAAGCATTAATCTCAAAATACAACACTAATAAAAAATTTGATGAAGGATTAAATACCCTTCATACATTCTGGAACGATCTGTTATCCGGCTTTGAAGTTTCTACCGAAAATGACAAAGTCAACAGAATGGTCAACATCTGGAATGCTTACCAGTGTATGGTAACCTTCAATATGTCGAGATCAGCTTCCTACTACGAATCCGGTATCGGTCGTGGCATGGGCTTCAGAGATTCTTGCCAGGACCTGCTCGGTTTTGTCCACATGATCCCGAAAAGAGCCAGAGAAAGAATCCTCGATATCGCTGCAACTCAGAAAGAAGATGGCGGTGCTTATCATCAGTACCAGCCTCTGACCAAGAAAGGTAATTCTGATATCGGTGGCGGTTTCAATGATGACCCGCTATGGCTGATTGCCTGTGTAGATGCTTATATCAGAGAGACCGGCGACTGGAACATCTTAAAAGAAATCGTTGACTTTGATAACAAGCACGAAGTCGCTGATACACTGTTAGAACACTTACGCAGAAGCTTCAATTACACTCTGAACAATCTCGGACCGCACAAACTGCCTCTGATCGGCCGTGCTGACTGGAACGACTGTCTGAATCTTAACTGCTTCTCTAAATATCCTGGTGAATCATTCCAGATCACCGGTCCAAGTGAGGGTCCGGTTGCGGAATCAGTCTTTATCGCCGGCATGTTTGTAAAATATGGTAAGGCTTATGCCAATATCCTGGAACACCTGCATCTCGATGAAGAAGCAGTGAAAGCCAGGGAAGCTGTCACTAATATGGAAAAAGCCGTTCTCAAAGATGGTTGGGATGGCGAATGGTTCTTGAGAGCTTATGATGCCAAAGGCAAGAAAGTCGGCTCCAAGAGTAATGATGAAGGTCAGATCTATATCGAACCTCAGGGCATGTGTGTAATGGCCGGTATCGGTGTTGAGAGTGGCGAAGCACAGAAAGCACTCGATTCCGTCAAGAAGAGACTCGAAACCAAATACGGTATCGTTATCCTGAATCCGGCTTATACTTCATATAAGCTGAATCTCGGTGAGATCTCTTCCTATCCTCCAGGATACAAAGAGAACGCTGGTATCTTCTGTCACAACAATCCATGGGTCGTCTTTGCGGAGACTGTCATGGGTCATGGCAACAGAGCCTTCGATCTTTACAAGAAGACCTGCCCTGCGTTCCTCGAAGATATTTCTGAGATCCACAGGACTGAACCATATGTCTATTGCCAGATGGTAGCCGGTAAAGATGCACCAACCTTCGGCGAAGGTAAGAACTCATGGCTTACCGGTACGGCAGCCTGGACCTTCACGGTATTGACCCAGGGTATCTTAGGCATTCAGCCGGATTATGACGGTTTAAGAATCGATCCATGCATCCCGGCCGATGTAAAGGAATACAAAGTCAACAGACTTTACCGCGGTACGATGTACCACATAACGGTATCTAATCCTAACCGCTCACAGAAAGGTGTTAAGAAGATCGTTGTTGATGGTAAAGAAGTACCGCTTGGCGTAATTCCTGCTTCCAAGAAGAAGGAAGTCAACGTAGAAATCATCATGTAAAGGCGATCTTACTCGCCTTTTTTATACAAGGAGAACATTCATGAACTTTATAACGGAAACAAGCCGAAACGAAACAATCAAAGCGATCGATAAAGCGGCACAATTATTCAAAGACAAGCTGAACAAGGAAAGCGATGTATTATATCTTGATTCATCAAGAGAAAAAGTCATCGCCTTTACCGGCATGGATATCTACGCCCCTGTCTGCATGCATTTGGAAAACGACAGCAAACTCTATGAGAAATTCACTCAACACGATGGCAGTATCCTGATCGATGCTTCAGACATGGACACAATGTATGTCGATGATCAGAAGGTTGCCTTGGAAAAAGACTTTTCCGATCGGATCAAAGCTATCTGCAAGCGTGTCATCAATTCACCGGGCATGATCAACGACAATGGTGAACTTGAGATCGATCTCAAGAGCTACCATGTCGGATCTCATTATGGTGTAAACCTTTTACTGGGTGATCGAAAGGAATATGACGATTGCTTACAGTCAACTCCTAAATCCGTATTGGACGAATTCGGACGCGGATCATTCCGTGGCAAACAGGAAAAACAGGTCCTGGCTACCCGCTATGTTTTAGCTCCGGAAGAAAACGGCGAACCGGCCAACCGTCAGTTCTATCTGACGGAAAACGGCAAGCAGATCTTCTATTCCCTTGATGTCAATCACAACGTCAAAAGCGCCAAATGTGTTCACTCACAGAATCATTCTGTCATAACCTATGAAACTGAATGTGGCCTTGAGATCAAACGGACGATCTTCTTACTCCCGCAGGAGAAGGATATGCCAAGTGCCAACGAGGTCCAGCTGATCGAGATCAGAAATCTCAATGATAAACCAAGAGATTTAAGGATCGTCGTTACCGGCATGTTCGGCATCACTGATCCAGCTACTTTAGCTGGTGATATCGTCTACGCCAACGTCGTCGTTGAAAGTGAACTCTACTACAAAGATGGTAAACCGATCGCTGTAAGTGCACATCATCAGCCCGCCAAATGCAATGGTGAGAAACGCTATGCGATGCTGCTGCAAGATGGAGAAACGATGGAAGAATACTGCTCAAGTTATTATGATTTCATCGGCTCTTCTTCTCTGGATGCGCCGGAAATGGTCGCCAGATTATCCAACGCTCATTCCCGTCGTCAGGCAGCCTTCTTCGCAATGGCCAAATCATTTGTCTTAACCGACAAGACCGACATCGTTACTTTCGTCGGCATGGCTGATAACGATGGCGATGTCAGACCGGAATTCGATGTTGAATTAAATAATCTCTACAACAAATATAAAGATACGGAAGAACTCAAAAAGACCTATGAAAAGATGTTGGAAGATAACGGAAACTATTATTCCTATATAACTGTAAACAACAATGATGTATTAAGTGATACCTATCTGTCCAAGAATCTGCCTTTCCAGGTCTTATATCAGACTTATGTATCACGTTCTTTTGCCTGGACCCAGAAATCCTATCGTGAAACAGGCTTCAGAGAGATCCAGGATATCTTCGCGTCCATGTACTATATGCACGCCTGCGGCGAAGACAAACTGGTCAAAAAGTTGATCAACTCCTGGGCGGAAAATGTCTTCCGCTTCGGTTACGCATATCACAACTTTACAAGCCGTGGCAAAGAGCCTGGCATGTGTTCCGATGACCAGTTATGGCTGATCCAGGCTGTCTACCGTTACATCAAACTTACCGGTGATTATGATTATCTGAAAGAAGAACTGAAGATCGCCGGTGAAAACGCCAGAAGACCTTTAGTCGAGACCTTGAAGAGTATCATCATCTATTCAGGTAAGATCTCCGTAGGTAAGCACAATTTGCCTTTGCTTGATACAGCTGACTGGAACGACTGTCTGAGACTGGATAAGGAGATTCCTGAAGGCCCGGAAAAAGAAAAACTCTACTATAAGCAACTGGAAGAAAGAAAACAGGAATTCGGTGTCGCTTTGGATAATGAACTTTCCGAATCCGTAATGAACGCCTGTCTGCTTAAGATCGCAGCTGATGAATTATATGAACTGGCCAAAGATGCCGGAATGAATGATCTGGCAGACTTATGCAAGGAAGTATCTGATAAGACATATGAATCAGTAAGAGAAAACGCCTGGATCAAAGATTACTATGCGCGTTGCCTGATTAACGACAAGCGCGGTTATGATTATCTCGGTTCGACCGGTGATAATCTCTCACTTGATCCGACAATTGATGGTACCTATTACCTTAACGGCTTCTCCTGGCCGTTACTGGCTGATATCGCTGACGAGAAACAGATCGACACGATGTTAGATGTGATCGATAATTATCTCAAATGTGATGCCGGTCTGAAACTTGTTACCCCGGTCAACTATGATCTCTTGGGTATCGTTACCGGTTCATCATTCTACTTCCCTGGTGATCGAGAGAACGGCGGTGTCTTCAAACACGCAGCAATGATGTGCACGGTTGCTTGTCTGAAAAAGGCCAAGACTGTCAAGGATCAGAAACTGGCAAAGAGATTAAGAGATCTCGCCTTCTTCATGATCGACAAGACTCTGCCATATAAGACGCTGGAAAATCCATATGTCTTAAAAGGCAATCCGCGTTTCTGTACGCAATACAACAACTCGGAAACCGGTGAAGGTATCGGTCCGATCCTTTCCGGAACCGCTTCATGGCTCACTTTGGCCTACTATGAGATTCTTGGTGTCGATATCAGCAACAACACATTGAAGATCGATCCTATCATCAACAGCGACAAGATGAATTATACCCTGAAGATCAATGGCACAAAGATCGCTATCAGCATCAAAGCAGTCAATGATTATAAGATCAATGACGCTTCATATTTTGTCTATGACGGGAACAGATGCGAGCAGATAATCACGCTTCCTGATGATCACAAAACTCATACTCTGGAGGTCGTATTATGAGAAAAGTCCTTGTATTACTGGCTGTATTACTGTTGTTGTGCAGCTGTGGAAGCAGCAAGCAGAAAACCGAATCCTTTGATGGCAAAGACCGCCCTTCTTCAAGAGGCGATCTGCAGGTTGTCGATTCAAAATTATGCGGTGAAGATGGTGAACCGATCATCTTAAGAGGTATATCAACCTATGGCTTGCCGATGGCAGAACGCTATGTCAATCAGGATACTGTTTCGGAGATCTCAAGCAAGATGGGTGCCAACGTCATCCGTTACGCCATGTATACCTATGGTGTCGGCGTCGTCGGCTATTGTACAGGCGGAGATAAGGCCAGACTGAAACAGACGGTCGAAAACGGTGTAGAATACGCTAAAAATGCCGACATGTATGCTATCATCGACTGGCACATCCTGGATGATGGTGATCCAAACAAATTTGTTGAAGAAGCCAAATTCTTCTTTGATGAAGAATCTGCAAAATTCAAAGATTACAATAACGTCATCTATGAGATCTGTAACGAACCAAACGGCGTCGATTGGCCAACGATCAAGCAGTATGCGGAAGTGATCATTCCGGTTATCCGCAACAACGACCCCAACGCTGTGATCCTGGTCGGTACGCCTGATTGGTCACAGGGCGTTGATGTAGCCAGTGAAGATCCGCTGGATTTCGATAATCTGCTCTACTCCTTACATTTCTATGCCGCAACACATAATACGGCCTTAAGAGACAGAGCCAAGAAAGCTCTGGATAACGGTATCGGCATATTTGTTACGGAATTTGGCATTACCGCCAGCTCCGGTACCGGACAGGTCAGTATTGAAGAATCCGATAACTGGATCTCATTCTTAGAAGAGAACAAGGTCAGTTATGTAATGTGGGAATTCTCTAAGACCGCCGAAGCTTCTGCCGCCCTCAAACCGGATTGCCTGAAAACAAAAGATTTTGAAAGAGATGATTTCTCCCAAGCCGGACAATGGCTGATGGATACCATCGCAAAATACTCAGTAGAAAAATAATGATGTCTCACGACATCATTATTTTTTGTTCCAGCATAAAATCAGAATCGATAAACTGCGAATTATACAGTTTTTTATAAAGGCCACCACGTTTTCTGATCAGTACATCATGATTTCCATGTTCAACGATCTTGCCGTTGGAGACTACAAATATCTCATCGGCATTCCTGATCGTGGAAAGCCTGTGAGCGACCACGATCGTTGTGCGGCCTTTTTTAAGTGTATTCAATGCTTCCTGAATCAGAGCTTCTGTCGTATTATCCAGAGAACTGGTTGCTTCATCAAGTACCAGGATCGGTGGATTCTTTAAGAATACACGGGCAATCGAAAGACGCTGTTTCTGGCCGCCGGATAATTTGATGCCTCTTTCACCGATCTGGGTATCAAAGCCATTAGGCAAAGACATGATGTAATCATAGATATTGGCTTTTTTGGCGGCCGCCACGATCTGTCTTTGGCTGCAGTCTTTCTTGCCATAGGCAATATTTTCCGCAAAAGTCCCTGAGAAAAGGAAGACATCCTGCTGAACGATACCTATATTGTCACGTAAAGAACGCATGGTTATATCTTCGATATCGTGCCCATCAATTGTGATCAGACCAGAATCCGCATGATAGAACTTCGGTAACAGATGACAGATCGTCGTCTTGCCTCCGCCTGAAGGACCGACTAGAGCAATTGTACTGCCCTTTTTGACCGTGAAGCTTATATCATCCAACACTTCACGATGATCTTCTGTATCGTAGGAAAAACAGACGTGCTCAAAGACGATATCACCATTGATTTTTTTATAGTCCTTAGCACCTGGTCGATCTTCTTCAACCGGCAGATCGATTATCTCGCAGAATCTTTCAAAACCACTGATGCCATTATCAAACTGTTCCATCCATTGTACAAGCTGCAGGATCGGGGCCGTAAACAGTGAAACAGAAAGGATGAATGATGAGTAATCACCAAAGGTGATCAGACCATTGTATAGGAAAATACCGCCGGAGATCAGGCATACGACATTGAAGACATCGGTCACAAAGATCGTTGCAGCGTGCTGGATCGACATCGTCCAAACCTGCCCTTTCCGCGCTTCAATAAAGGCACTGTTGCCTTCTTCAAACTTTTCCATTTCCCTATCCGAATTATTGAAAGCCTTGGTTATCCTGATACCGGAAATAGATGAGTTAAGATTGCCATTGATGATCGACATCGCTACTCTTGATCTGCGCATCGATTCCATATGTTTCTTTCTGACAAATAAGGTGATAAGAAACAGGAATGGTGCACAAGAGAAGATGATCAGAGCCAATGTAAAGTTGATACTCGTAAGATAAAAAAACGAAAAGATCAAAGAAAAACTAGTCATGACGATCATTTCCGGACCATGGTGAGCCAATTCGGATATTTCATGGATATCATTGGTCATCCTGGTCATGATCTTTCCTGTCTCATTATTGTCATAGAAAGAAAAAGGTAACCTTTCCAGTTTTTCAAACAGTTCCCGACGCATATCAGCCTGGATATAAGTTCCTACGACATGGCCATAATAATCCAGTATATATTTAAGGACCATCTTGATGACATAGGCCAATAATAAACCAAGACCGAAGATGATAATCATTCTGTATTTGCGGTTAGGAATGAGATCGTTGAGCATATATCTCGTGATGATCGGATATACGACACTGGCAGCCGTATTGGCCAAACCACAGCAGATGACCATGGTGAAGGTCTTAAGATAAGGCTTGTAATAACTGAAAAAACGTTTTAACATGTCTTAATTATTTTAGCATAAGCAAAATAAAAAGATGCCCATCATGACCGACGGGCATCTGTTTTAATGATTTGGTTTAAGCCTATTTCAGGTTGTAATAAGCATCCTTGCCTAAGTAAACAGCAACTGGACCGAGTTCGTCTTCGATTCTGAGTAACTGGTTGTACTTAGCAATTCTGTCTGTTCTGGACATAGAACCAGTCTTGATCTGTCCGGCATTGAGACCGACAACCAGGTCAGCGATCGTAGTATCTTCAGTTTCACCTGATCTGTGTGATACGACAGCTGTCATGTTGTTTCTCTTAGCCAGTTCAATAGCATCCAGAGTTTCAGTTAAAGTACCGATCTGGTTCAGCTTGATCAATACAGAGTTAGCGCAGTGCAGTTCAATACCCTTCTTGATGTATTCAACATTGGTAACAAACAGGTCATCACCAACCAGCTGGATCTTGTCGCCTAAGCGAGCCATCAGTTTCTTCCAGCCATCCCAGTCGTTTTCAGCAAGACCGTCTTCGATAGAGATGATCGGATATTTTTCACACCAGTCAGCGTACATGTCGATCATTTCGTCAGTAGTCTTGACACCCTGGCCTGATCTTGACAGTTCATATTTGCCAGTTTCAGCATTGTAGAATTCTGAAGAAGCCGGGTCCATGCAGATACCGAAATCGATACCAGGTTTGTAGCCTGCAGCTTCAATAGCTTCAACGATGAGCTTCAGAGGTTCTTCATTACCTTCAGTGCAGTTAGGAGCGTAGCCACCTTCATCACCGACAGCTGTATAATAGCCCTTGTTCTTTAAGACTTTCTTTAAAGCATGGAATACTTCAGCAGACCAGCGGATAGCTTCCTTGAATGAAGGAGCACCGTAAGGCATGATCATGAATTCCTGCATATCAACTGTAGAGTCAGCATGCTTGCCACCGTTTAAGACGTTGAGCATCGGTACTGGTAAAGTCTTGCCGTTAACACCACCGAGGTATTTGTATAAAGGCATGCCATAGAAATCAGCAGCAGCTCTAGCACAAGCCAGAGATACACCTAACATAGCGTTAGCACCGAGTTTTGATTTATCTTTTGTGCCATCGAGTTCGATCATGGTCTTGTCGATCAGAGCCTGGTCAGTTACATCGTAGCCGATCAGAGCCGGAGCTATAATTTCGTTAACGTTGTTGACAGCAGTCAGAACGCCCTTGCCTGAGAAACGGCTCTTGTCACCATCTCTGAGTTCCAGAGCTTCTCTTTCGCCTGTAGAAGCACCAGAAGGTACCATTGCACGGCCGAAAGCACCTGATTCAGTAGCTACTTCAACTTCAACGGTTGGGTTACCACGTGAATCGATAATCTCACGAGCATAAACATCAATAATTGCGGACATAAAGTTTTTTCTCCTCCTATTTAGTTGCGTCAATTATTTCCTTAAATGAATCGACTTTTAATGAAGCACCACCAATGAGCGCACCATCGATGTCTTCACAAGCCATATATTCCTTAATGTTATCAGGTTTGACGGAACCGCCATACTGTACACGTACAGCATCGCCGGTCGGGCCATCATAGAGAGCCTTGACCGTGTCTCTTACGAGCTTGCAGCAGTCTTCAGCGATCTCTTTGGTAGCTGACTTGCCAGTGCCGATAGCCCAGATAGGTTCATAAGCGATGACCATTTTGGCAACTTCTTCAGCCGTTAATCCGGCTAATGAACCGGCCAACTGAGTCTTGATAACATCAGCAGTCTTGCCTGCATCATATTCAGCTTCGGTCTCACCGATGCACAGAATAGGAATAATATTATCAGCCAGAAGTCTCTTGGCTTTTAAAGCACAGGCTTCATTTGTCTCGTTATAGTAAGTTCTTCTCTCGGAATGGCCGATGATGCAGTAGGTGATACCGACTTCTTTAAGCATCGGCACAGATACTTCACCGGTGTAAGCACCGGAATCCTTTTCGTTGCAGTTTTCAGCCGCAATGATCAGATTCTTCGCATTCTTGACACAGACATCGAGATCGACATAAGGTGCACCTACACCGTAATCAGCAGCCTCGTTTCCGGTCAGAACTTCCTCGATCCCCTTCATGAATTCAAGAGCTTCAGAAGGAGTCTTGTTCATCTTCCAGTTACCGACAATAATTGGTTTTCTCATTTTATCTCCTTATTTTTCGTCAATGATATCAACACCAGGTAAACCGTTGCCCTCTAAGAATTCCAGAGAAGCACCACCACCTGTAGATACATGGGATACTTTATCCGCAAAGCCTAACTGTTTGATAGCAGCAGCTGAATCACCACCACCGATGATCGTTGTGCCATCGCATTCAGCTAAAGCCTTAGCTACAGCATTTGTGCCTTTAGCTAAAGTCGGGTTCTCGAAAACACCCATCGGACCGTTCCAGACGACTGTCTTGGCATCTTTAACTTTTTCGGCAAACAGTTTAGCAGTTTCAAGACCGATATCCAGGCCCTGTTTGTCAGCCGGGATGTGATCAACATCAACGACTTCTGTCTCGATCGGACCATCGATTGGATCTGGGAAGTTATCTGCAACAACGGTATCAACCGGCAGTAACAGTTCCTTGCCTAAAGTCTTGGCTTTTTCCAGCATATCTTTGCAGTAATCGAGTTTTTCATCATCAACCAATGATTCACCGATCTCTTTGCCCTGAGCCTTCAGGAATGTATAAGCCATGCCACCACCGATGATCAGTGTGTCACACTTTTCAAGCAGATTGTCGATGACTTTAAGTTTATCCGCAACCTTGGCACCGCCTAAGATTCCGACAAACGGTCTGACTGGATTTTCAACGGCATCGCCCAAGAACTTCAGTTCTTTTTCTACCAGGAAACCGGCAGCACTAGGTAAATGAGTTGGGATACCAACTGTTGAAGCATGAGCTCTGTGAACTGAACCGAAAGCATCTTCAACAAACAGATCGCCTAATGAAGCCCAGTATTTACCCAGTTCTTCATCATTCTTTGATTCACCCTTTTCATATCTGGTGTTCTGAAGTAAAACGATTTCGCCTTCCTTCATATTATTGATCGCTTCTTCAAGAGCAGGGCCTCTGGTCGCATCAACGAAGATGACATTTACGCCAGGGAGATGTTCCCTTAACTTATTGGCAACGATGACCATATTATTCTTCTTCTTTGCCTCAGCGATTTCTTCTTCTGTTTTCTTATAATCGACCTTGCCTAAATGTGACAACAGGATTACTTTCGCATTGTTTTCAAGTAAATATTTGATTGTCGGTAAAGCAGCGACAATTCTGTTGTCATCCGTGACAACATCGCCCTTGTGCGGCACATTAAAATCAACTCTTACGATGACTTTCTTGCCCGGCACCTGTAAGTCTGTAACTAGCTTTTTAGCCATATTATTTTCCTCCTGAATTTACATTCTAATTATATCATTGAAGGCAATAAAAAGAAGGCATTTTTATGCCTTCCCCTCACTATTTTGATCATTTTCCTGGGCCTTCTTGCTGCGGCCTTTTTCTTCAATGCCGTATTGAGCACATTTACGGGCGTATTCACTCTCTGCCGCATTGAGTTCTTCTAAAATTTCTTCTAAACTGCGCATATATTCACCTCACACAATTCACAATTTTACCACAATTTCGCTAAAATTGAATTATGTATCCGAAACAAGAAACCACCAATACCCTGATCATCGAAAAATCCCGTTTTATCTGTTATCTGAAACAGGTCAAAAGTGAACAGGAATACCGTGATTATCTGGCTTTAATAAGAAAGAAATACTATGACGCAACTCATGTCTGCTCGGCTTTTATCTGTCACAACGTCAAAAGATCTTCCGATGACGGTGAACCTTCCGGTACAGCCGGAGCTCCGATCCTGAATGTTCTGGAAAAGAATGGCCTTGATGAGACCTGTGCTTTAGTCGTGCGCTATTTCGGTGGGATTAAACTTGGGGCCGGCGGCCTTATCAGAGCTTATTCATCAAGTGTGAGTGAGTGTCTGAAAATAACGACGTTATGTGAAGATCTTATCTATCCCCGTTATGAACTCAAACTTGATTATGAAACAGCCAACCGGATCGATCATTATCTGAGAAACAATGCTTTGGCTTTAACTGTTGACTATGATACGGATGTGACCTTCAGATTCGCCTTAGATGATGAAAAAAAGATCGAAAAGATCAAGGAGTTCACAAAAGGCCTTGTTCCGGAAAATATTGGTGAGGAAAGTATACAGAAAGTAGTAGAATAATAGTATGAAAGTGATTAATAAATATATCATCTTTGTCTATGTCGTACTGATCTCAGCAATCATCGTGCTGATAGGCGATCTGCTTATCCATCTGATCAAGATTATGAAGACTACCGTCAATGAGACGACCACAAAAATAAATAGTGTTTCTGATAATCTCAAGAAGATGTCGGATACAAGTGAGAAGATCAAAAGCACAGCTTACAGCTGGACTTTCTTCCTGTCGATATATGCGATCTATGTCATTTTTAGGGAAACGCTCAAATACTGGCGAAGTGAAAGATCATTGGCCAAATCATTCACCAAAGCCTGCTTAAGACATGTCGGTCAGATAAACAAGATCAGGATCTAGGATCAACAATCCATAACAAAAAAAGCGGAACGATTCCGCTTTTTATGTTATTTAGTACCGTAGATACGATCGCCTGCATCACCCAGACCAGGAACGATATAACCGATCTCATTGAGATGATCATCAAGAGCTGCCATATACAAGTCAACATCCGGATGAGCTTCTGTGAAGGCTTTGACACCTTCCGGGGCGCCGACCAGACATACCATCTTGATATTCTTGGCCCCTCTTTTCTTGACCAGGTCGACTGCCGCACTGGCGCTTCCCCCTGTCGCCAGCATCGGATCCAGTACCAGGACTACGCCATCCGTCAGTTCTTTCGGGAACTTGGCGAAGTATTCGACCGGTTCAAGAGTCTTTTCATCTCTGTAGAGACCGATAAAGCCTACTTTAGCTGTCGGGATCAGATCCATGATGCCATTTACCAGACCCATACCGGCACGAAGGATCGGGACCAAGATGATCTCGGTGCCTAAGACCTGCGTATCACAAGGGCCCATCGGAGTCGTGATATGAATGTCTTCCATCGGCAGATCACGGCATACTTCATAAGCCATCAGAGAAGCGATCTCATCAAGATTCTCCCTGAAATCCTTATGGCCTGTGGACTCCATACGCATGAAAGTCAGCTTATGTGTGATCAATGGGTGATTAAATACGGTTACCATAATTTGCCTCCTAAGTTTTTTCTTTTTCTATTATAACCATTTGTCTTTCATGTTGAAGCAGAAAAAAAGAGATTTCTCTCTTATTTTTCATCATATGTAAACGCTACATCTTTTTTCACGATCTCAAGCAGCTCACTAAGATCAGTTATAGCCACATTAGAAGCTGCTTTCATATCATCATAGCGCTGTTCATCATTGAGGAAAGCGACCTGATAGGCACCGTAATTATAGCCACAGCCCATATCCATAAGTGAATCGCCGACCATGATGACTTCTCTATTCCACTTGTTTCTGTTTACGAGCTTAAAAATGCCCTCTGGATCAGGTTTGAGCTTTTCCACATCCCTTAAACCACAGATATCATCGATATAGCCCTGCAAGTTAAAGTCATTCAAGATCGAAGTTATGCCCTCCTTGGTACGGGTCGAGATGATCGCGATCTTATAGCCTTGTTCATGCAAAGACTTCAAAACGGTCTCGCAATTAGGTAATGGATGATTGCTGATCTTGGCTACTTCGACCTGACGGGCGTGATAGTCCTTATATAATGTATCATAATCAACACCCGGAAAATACTTCGGGAAAAGATCTTTCAAAGCCGGACCGATGACTTCATCCTTGATCTCATCAGTGAATTTATCTTCGCTTGAGTATTTCCTGAATAAAGCACGATAGCCTTCAAAAATGCTTTCTCTTGTATCGACTAAAGTTCCATCAAAATCAAAGAAGATCGTCGGTTTATACTTCATTAAAAGCTTCTGGAAAGCTCCGAAATAACCTAAGAGCCCAACGATCAGAAAAGCTATAGAAGTCAGCTGTGCCATCTTGAAGTTGCCTAAATAAAGCGAATCGGTCCTTCTACCTTCAATGAAGAAACGGATCACACCATACCACATCAGATACGCATAAGCGAGATCGCCACGCTTGTTCTGATATTTCTTCAGGACAAAATGGATCAGTGCCCAGCCAAGCAGACATAAGACGGATTCATAGAAGAACAGCGGTTCATAGTAATGACCGTTGATATACATGCCCTGTTTCAGAAAAGAAAGCACACCGTTGAAGAATTCTTCAGAAATTTCTCCACCGTGGCATTCCTTGTTGATGAAATTGCCCCAGCGTCCGATACCCTGACCGATCAGAACATTAGGTAAAACGATATCCATCAGCTTCATGAACGGATAATGATTCTTCTTGATGTACCAGTAGGCAAAAATCGCTCCGAAGACGATACCGCCCTGGATCGCCAGACCTCCATCCCAGACTCTGATGATCTGGATCGGATCGGAAAAATAGTATTTGAAATTGAAGAATACGCAATACCAGATCCTGGCCCCGACAATGCCAACCCACAAAGTATAGACAAACAAGGAATCAAAGAATTCGGGATCGATATAGCGGGCTTTGATCACATCTTTGCGTGATACATAATAGGCCAGCAAGGCACCCGTCATGATCAGTACGGCATACCATCTGATATCAAAAGTAAGTGATCCGATCGTAAAAGAGATAAATGTCTGAGGATCCGGGAAAAAGTGCATGATTATTGTCCTCCTTTGTTGTTCTGCAGTTCTTCATGATAACGTCTCTTAAAGTCTTCATTGGAATTGAAGCCGAGCTTATCGAGCAGATAATTGGCCACCGCCGCTTCGATGATAACAGATAATGACTTACCTTCAGTGATAGGAATCGTCAGCATCGGCACATCAAGGCCCAGGATATTCCTGGTCTCATTGATCGGATTGAGACGATCCTGATCCACGTCTTCGTTGTATTTGACCAGTTTGATCACAAAATCAAGCTGACATTTGTTCAGATAGGCATTAGCCCCAAACATTCTCGTGACATCAACGATACCAAGACCTCTTATCTCCAGCATCCTTTTTAACAGCTTAGGCGCCGTACACATGATTCTGGTATGAAATCGCGTGACATCGATACGGTCATCCGCCACCAGCATGTGACCACGGTTGATCAGATCAAGCGCAAGTTCGGATTTACCGATGCCGGATTTACCGGTGATCATGATCCCTCTGCCATAGATGTTCATCATAACGCCATAGATATTATCTGTCGGTGCCAGTTTCTCCGAAAGGAAAGAGACCAGATCAACGATCAGCTGATAAGTCTTGCCATCATATCGGAAGATCGGGAAATCTTTCGCATTGGCCAGATCCCTTAACGAATCCATGCCGATGAATCCTTCCGAAAGGATGATACAAGGCGTAAAGGAGTCAGTAATGATCTCAAAACGCTGTTTTTGCGTTTCGTAATCGAATTTGGACATGTATTCAAATTCTTTGGTACCTAAAATAACGACACGTTTGAGGTCGTTGGATTCAAAATAACCCGTCAGTTCAAGACCCGGACGGTTGATATCCGGAGCGATGATCCAGCGGTCCAAAGAACGATCGGAACCCGTTACCTGTTCCAGACCGAACTCTTCTTTCAGGCTGCGCACATATACTCGTTTATTCAGTTCTTCATTAGCCATGTTTGTCTCCTAATACTTTCTTAAGATAAGCTCCGGTATAGGACCCTTCAACTTCAGCGACTTCTTCAGGTGTGCCTTTAGCCATGACCTCACCACCGTTGTCACCGCCATCCGGTCCTAAATCAATTATATAGTCTGCACACTTTATCACATCAAGATTATGTTCGATCACGATCACCGAATCGCCATTATCAACGATCCGATCGATTATCCTGATCAGTTTCAGTACATCATCCATATGTAAACCCGTCGTCGGCTCATCCAGTACAAACATCGTCTTGCCGGTAGCCTTCTTCTGTAATTCCGAAGCCAGTTTAACTCTTTGCGCTTCACCACCGGAAAGCGTAGTAGCGGATTGACCCAGCTCAATATAGCCAAGACCTACATCATACAAGACCTGCAGTTTATCCCTGATCTTGCGATGATTCTTGAAGAATTCCAGAGCCTCTTTAACCGACATCTTCAGAACATCATAGATATTCTTGCCTTTATATCTTACTTCAAGAGTCTCAGCATTATAACGCTTGCCATGACACTCTTCACATTCGACATAGACATCCGGAATAAACAGCATCGAGATCCGCTTGACACCATCACCATAACAGGCCTCACATCGACCACCCGGCACATTGAAAGAATAGCGGGACTTCGTATAGCCTCTTTCCTTGGAATCAGGAGTCATCGCATAAAGATCTCTGATGTCGTCAAAAACCCCGGTATAAGTCGCCGGATTGGAACGTGGCGTTCTTCCGATCGGATCCTGGGTTATATAGACGATCTTGTCGATATTCTTTAAACCATCAATCTTCTTAACCTTACCCGGTCTGATCTTGACCCGATCTAATGACTTCATGATCGATTTAGTCAATGTTTCAATAACTAAAGATGATTTACCGGACCCGGAAACACCGGTAACGCAGGTAAAGACACCTAAAGGGAAAGCAACATCGATATTCTTGAGATTGTTTTCTTCCGCTCCGATAACTTTCAGGAACTTACCGTTACCTTTTCTTCTTTTAGAAGGGATCGGGATCTGTTTTCTTCCGGAAAGATATTGACCGGTGATCGATTTTTCATCTTTCAGTATTTCTTCGGGCGTACCCGCAAAGACGACTTCCCCACCATCTTTACCGGCACCCGGACCGATATCAACAATATAATCCGATGACAGCATCGTCTCTTCATCGTGTTCGACAACGATCACTGTATTATCGAGATCTCTCATCTTCTTTAAAGTCTCGACCAGTTTGGCATTATCTTTCTGATGTAAGCCGATTGAAGGTTCATCCAGAACATAAAGAACACCGGTCAAAGCCGAACCGATCTGGGTCGCCAGTCTGATACGCTGGGCTTCGCCACCGGATAAAGAACCGGCGATACGGTTTAAGCCCAGATAATCAAGACCGACATCTTTAAGAAATCTCAGACGCGCTTTTAATTCATTTAATAAGGTTTTGGCGATCTCCGCACGCATAGGATCAAGCTCGAGATCCTTTAGGAAGGCATTAGTCTCCTTGATCGACATGCAGGTAAACTCATAGATGTTTAAGCCACCTACTTTGACGGATAAGACCTTGTCGTTGAGTCTGGCCCCATGGCAGCTTTCACATTCCGATTCGACCATGAAAGAACCGTAGTATTCCTTACCGAATTTGGATTGGGTCTCTTCAAATCTTCTTTCGATCAGACTCTTGACCCCTTCGATATAACCGGTCTTGTTGTAGGTCGTGCCACCGGTCGAAGTAACGGTATATTTTATCTCTTCATCCGAACCGTACAGTATTATCTGCATCTCTTTCTTACTCATCTTATTGAGCGGTTTATGTTCGGAGATCTTGTAATGTTTCAGTAATGTCGCAAAATTCTGCCACTCCAGATTGTTTGTTCCATAGATGTTCTTGTAGTATCTGATACCGCCTTCCGCGATAGAAAGACTTTTATCAGGCATCAGATAGTCTTCATCAAGACTCATCGTCACACCCAAACCTTTACATTCCGGGCAGGCACCTAATGGTGAGTTGAAAGAAAACAGTCTTGGTTCAAGTCTTGGCACCGTGAAACCACAATGCGGGCAGGCCTGATGCGAAGAGAAAAGATCCTTGGTCCCGTTATGTCTGACGATGCAGGTCCCATCCGCAAGCCTTAAAGCGATCTCTAAAGAATCATTGAGTCTTGTTTCAATTCCTTCCTTCTTGACGATACGGTCGACCACGACCTCGATATTGTGACGTTTATTCTTGTCCAGCTCAGGTAATTCATCGATGTCATACATCTGATCATCGACATATAAACGTAAAAAACCGTCTTTCTTAAATTTATCGAAAAGATCCTTGAAAGTACCCTTTTTATTGCTTACGACATTAGCCAGGATCTCCATTCTTTCCCCATCGGGATAATTCATGATATTTCTGACCATCGTGGAGATCGTCATTGCTTCGATCGGGATGTTGTGATTAGGGCAGTAGGCAATTCCGCACCTCGCATATAAAAGACGCAGATAATCATAGATCTCCGTGATCGTCGCAACGGTCGAACGCGGATTGTTGGAAGTGGTCTTCTGGTCGATCGCGATCGCCGGGGATAATCCTTCGATGATATCGACATCCGGTTTATCTACGCCACCCAGAAACTGTCTGGCATAACTCGAGAGCGATTCGACATAACGGCGCTGACCTTCCGCATAGATCGTGTCAAACGCCAAAGAAGTCTTACCCGAACCGGAAAGACCTGTCATGACTATCAGCTTGTTGCGCGGCAGATCCAGAGAGATATTTTTCAGATTGTTAACTCTGGCCCCACGGATAATAATCTTATCGTTCATGTCTGATCCTGTTTTTGATCGCTCTCAAGATCCTGTTGATCCTTGAATTTTCGTTGCCTCTGAAACCTTTGACCTTGGATAATATCGCCCGTGCTGCACCAGAAAAGATACCGAACGGCTTGTAGATCAGTTTCCTGCCGCCGCTCTCGATCTTATCGACGGCGTTATAGAAATAGGTATTGAGACCTTTTGATTCATCCGTCACATTGCCGACTATCACATCCATGTGTTCATTGATATTGTTTTCGAGGTTTTCGACGCGGGCAATAAAAGTCGATAAGACACAGATCGTCAAAGTAAAATCAGCTGTAAACAGCATGACCAGGATAATACTGATAATATCTCTGGGGACCTGCGGTATTGCCTCGATCAAAGGAAGCAGATAAGGGTTTATCACATAAATTATGATGATACCGGCGATCCCGAAACCGATCGAAGCCGGTAAACAGATACGGCCGTTTATATTTAACGGTGATTTGGAATAATCCCACCAGTAGGCATTGAAGAATTTCTCCAGCAGATAATGAACCAGATACTCCACGATCGCGGAGAAAAATACGGCGATAAGAAATACTGATAAAGGCGTATGATCGGTATAGACATAAGTCAGAAACAGTGTTCCGAACAAGGCACAACCGCCATAGATTGGAATGACCGGGCCATAAAGAAAACCACGGTTATCCCACTTGCCGGCCCATAATATCATGGCCAGGCACTCATAGAAATAACCCAGCACAGACATAAGCATAAAATAGATGACATATGTACTTACCATCTGTTGAAAGTCTCCTTCAAAGCACAAATCTTATCCGCCATACACACTAACATCGCTTCCTTTGATTTCGGATAGTGATTCAGAGTCAAAGGCCACATGTGACATTTTATGACCTCTTGTGTCTTCTCATCGATACCGAAATCCTTTATCGCATTCTCACAGGCCTTCTCGGGATGAGTAAAGCCATGCATCTGAAATATATTGGCATTCAGACGGGCATCATGCCAGTCATAGAGATAGAAGTCATGAAGCAAAGCTCCTACCAGCAATACCTTCTTATCCGCATTGGTCTTGAGTTTCTTATCCAGATAATAAGCCGTTCTGGCAACGTCTATACTGTGAGAAAAAATGCTCGTCTTGCCATGAGCGGAATATTCTTTCATCTTTTTGACTTTTTCGTCATCCAGATATTCTTTCAGGATAGTTTCAAACTCCTGATCATCACCAAAGTCTTTTTCTGCCATCTGCTTTGCCTGACTTAATTATAACCTATAATCCCCTTTTACTTGAGTCTATGCTTAAGACACAATGGTATAATGATGCTATGTGTGAAAATATAGTAAAACTGAATTACAGTGACAAAGAGATCTACCTGGTCAAGACCGCTCATGTATCAAAGAGCTCAGTCGAAGATGTTGATAAATGCATCGATGAGGTCGATCCCGATTCCATCTGTATAGAGCTGGATGAACAGCGCTTTGAAAAACTGAAAAACCCCGAAAAATGGCGGGAAACTGACTTGGTCAAAGTCATCAAAGACAAACAGGTCGGCTTCCTGTTAGTAAATGTCATCCTGTCTTCTTTCCAGAAGAAGATGGCCAAATCATTAGGTTCACAAACCGGTGGTGAGATGATCGAAGGCATAAAACTGGCTGAGGAAAGAAACAAGAATCTTGTGCTGGCCGACCGCTCCATCAAGACAACTTTTGCCAGGATCTGGCATTCCTTAGACAGTAAAGAAAAGTTCAAGATGCTGACAGGGATCATCGCTTCGATCTTTGACAATGAAGAGATCAGCGAAGAAGATCTGCAGAAACTGAAAGAAGCTGATGCCTTGGAAGCGGCCTTAATGGAGATCTCGAAGGAATTCCCGACGGTCAAGAAAGTGCTCGTCGATGAAAGAGATCAGTATCTGGCCGAAAAGATCAGAACTGCTCCGGGCAAAAAGATCGTAGCGATCATCGGTGCCGCCCATTCCTTAGGTATCGCCAAATATATCAATGATGAGATCGATCTCAATAAACTAGATACAGTCGAAAAGAAGAAAAGCTTTGCTTCTTATCTCAAATATATAATCCCGGCCCTGATCGTCCTGATGATCGTCTATACCATCATCAAAAACCGTGATGTCGGCTTATCGCAGATCAAATCATGGATCTTATGGAACGGCGGTTTATCTGCTTTGGGTGTGATACTGGCCTTAGGACATCCTTTATCAGTCCTGACCGCTTTCATCATGTCCCCGATCACTTCCCTGAATCCGCTGTTGGCTTCGGGCTGGTTTGCCGGACTCGTTGAAGCGACGATCAGAAAACCGCAAGTAAAAGACTTTGAAGATCTGGGTGAAGATACAGCTACCTTAAAATGTTTCTGGAAAAACAGAGTGACCAGGACCTTGCTGGTAGTTGTGTTCGCCAACCTGTTCTCATCTATAGGCACTTTTATATCGGGAATCGATATCGTCAGAAAATTCATCGAAAACCTGTGAGATACAGCGGAGTAACAAATGGACTACATTTTTAGCAGAAAAGAACGCCGAAAAGAATTAAGAAACGCTGTCAAAGAAGCGAAAAAAAATACAAAACAAAGCCAAACAAATAATTGAATAACGCTCAATTGATGGCCGAGTTGAGATCCCGGTAAACGCGGATAATCTTTATAATTCCTTATCGATGGGCGATTTCAAACAGCCTAACAGCTTTATTTTCAGCTATGTTGAAGACAGTGCTAACCTGTTACCGCCTCCGGTACCTCTTCGTGTTGTCATGCATAACGTAAATGAAGAAGAGCGTGAAACCGTAGCTGAATTATTCAAAATGCATTGCCGATTGAAGATCCGGGATATGCTTTGGGATCAGAAGGTAACCTGTGTAAAGGCAGTATCACTGTTTGTGCTGGGCGCGATCTTCATTTTGCTCTACTTCTACTTCGCTCTATACAGAGATGATACGCTCTTTACGGAGATCTTGAGTGTTATCGGTTCCTTTGGTTTGTCGGGAGCGATAACCTGTTTATTGACCGATATTCCGACCCTGCAGAATTCCATGATCGAATACTCGCAATTCCTGACTGCTGAGATCGCATTTGCTGATAAAACTGAAGAATAACAAAAAGCAGAATTTATCTGCTTTTTGTAATGGTCGACATAATATAGCCGGTATAAATATCATCTTTCAAGGCTGTAACTAAGGTTACATTTGGCTTCTTAACATAATCTACATAAACCTCACCATAGTATTCATCATCGCTCAGATTGACCTGAATATGACATGATCTACTATCTTTTATGCATTCCGGCAATAAGGCAGCAGCCATTGCGGCTGGATCAGCCATATCCAGACATTTATAGCCGAATCTGGTCTCGTTGAGTCCGACCAGTGTTTTGTTGGCTCTGATCAGGAAATGACCAAGTTTATTACTCTTTTTTATCATTTCGATCTCTTTTTCATCCAGCATCGCCTCATCGAGACAGGCTGACCAGCCAACCGCGGTCAGATTATCAAGTCCCGCATTGATGACTCTATCAAAAGCTTCACCATCCTGCCAGACATTGAATTCGGCATTGGCTGTAACATTGCCAGATGCCGTGCCCGGTGTAGCCATCATGATGATCCGCCTGGCTTTTTTCAAAATCTCTGGATCTTTACCGATGATGGTCGCAATGTTGGTCAAAGGCCCTAAAGTAATGATATCAATAGTCTTGTCAGGATTATCTTTCAGGGCTTCGATAATCTTTTCGACCGCATCACCTTCATCATATTTCAAGGAATAATCCACCAGATTTTCATCACCCATTCCATCCATACCATGAGTATCATCTGATCCTTCCCATTTTCTTTTCAGCATATCGTTTTTTCCGACATAAACAGGCGGATAATAGCGAGCTGTCATTTTGATCGTCGTCAATGTATTATATGTTGCCTGATCGACTCTGACATTACCGGAGACTGTTGTGATCATCATGACTTCATAGCGTTCATCATTAAGAGCCATCGCAATCGCCATGGCATCATCGGAACCGCAGTCTGTATCAATAATAATCTTCTGTCTGAAGGCACACATAGTATCTATTATAGCCAAATAAACCAAAAAAATAACAGGATTTTCCTGTTACTTTCCTTCGACATAGGTTTCGATGATCTGACGCACAAACGGCTTTCCATCAACATAGACAATATCTCGGCCGACTACGTTGTTGAAACAGGTCACCACTTCTTTCCTTTTGATCTTCAAAAGTCTAGGTTTGAAAAGATAATCTTCCCATTTCGCAAAACCAAAGCGGTCTTTGTTGGAAATCATGCAGTATTGCCGGTCACGACCATAGATATAACGGCCGTTTTTAAGATGGATTGCCCAGTCACAGTTGGCGACACCGTTGCCCCAGTGATTGCTTCCTCTGACTACACCCTTTTTGGTATACCAGTATCTGCTGCCACTTTCTGAAGTATAATCAGGTTTGCGTTTCGGTTCTTCACATTCCTCATACATCACGATCGTCCTTTCAAAAAAGTTAAGATCGCTGGCTCTTCCATCCTGCAGATCAGCATAAAAAACTCTGGCGCTTTTGAAGTATCTGGCGGCAGAGCGTATATCAATATCTTCGAAATTTTTACTCTTGAATCTTCTGATCAGTTCTTTCTGTTCCATAATCTCCTCTTTCAGTTGTTTAAGAGATTATCATAAGCGTATTTCTCAAATTCTGCAAGAGGCATCGGTTTCGCAAAATAGAAACCCTGGAACAGTTTGCAGCCCATGTCATTAAGCATGCGGTATTGATCTTGCGTCTCCACACCTTCGGTCAGAGAAACAATGCCCAGATCATTTGACATGTTCATGATGTTGTGGAGGATCTTTCTGGTCTTGATATCTTCTTTAGACTGTCTCAAAAAGACCATATCGACTTTAAGCACATCGACCGGCATATCCTTAAGCAGATTAAGAGAGGAGAAGCCGCTGCCGAAGTCATCCATTTCGACAATAAAGCCATCTTCCCGCAGCTGATTCAATACTCTTAAACGGTTATCTGCATCAGTCATCATGACCGTTTCGGTTATTTCGACCCGCAGCTCCTGCGGTCTGATATCGAATTCGGAAACAATCTTTCTCAGTTCCTGCTCAATATCCATGAAATAGAAGTCCTTCGGAGAGATGTTGATAGACAAGAAAAGATCCTTGCCTTCCTTTTTCCATTTGGACAATATCTCACAGGCACAGCGCCACATATATTTATCAAGTTCGGCGATCATGCCGTTTTTCTCAAAGACCGGCACGAAAGTGTTTGGCGGCAGGAAACCATATTCCGGATGGATCCATCTGACTAAAGCTTCCCCACCGACGATCTTTCCGCTGTTATCCAGAATCGGCTGCAGATAAGGAACGACTTCTCTGTTTCTGATAGCACTATGCAGTTGGGAAGACAGGCGCTGTGACCAGATCACCGAATTACGCATTTCATCATCGTAATAGGCAATATGACGCTGGTAATCGTTCTTGATCACCGACAAGGCCATATGGGCTCTGTCAAACATGATCGATGGATCAAGATTAGGTTCCGCCACTTCATAGATACCCATATGAACGAGAACATCATGTTTATTGACGCCATCCGAAACAACAAAATTGGCCAGATCTCTTTCCGTTCTCACATGGTCAAATTCATCTTCCGCAATACAGATACCGAATTTGTCACCACCCATTCTGCCAAAGACGCTGTCTTCCGGCATAATATTCATTATGAAATCAGCGATGCTCTTTAATACATAGTCACCAAACTGATTGCCATAGATATCATTGATGATCTTGAAATCGGAAACATCCATGTAGATGATCAGATAATTGCCTTCAGGATCATCGTGCAGTTTTTTACGGATACACTGAAAAAGATATTCTTTAGTATAAAGATCAGTCAGACTGTCATGCGTAGCATTGTATTTTTCCAGTAACAGGGCTTTTTCTTCCTGAGTGACATCACGGATGCTTAAGAACGATCCGGCCGTCTTATTGCGTACATCGTTGACGGTCTGACGCTCCAGGACATAGTAATGGGCGTCTTTACCCCTGCCGATTGTTTTACGTTCTTTCCAGCTTTCTTCATCTTCGCCGATATCATTGAACGTTCTAATCAGTTTATCAGTGACCCCTTCATAATTATTATCTTTGACATCCAGCAGCTGTGAACCCTGTTTATTGGCCCAGATACAACGGCCCCGGTCATCAAAGAAGAACAGGCTTTCCGACATTTCCGAAGCTATGCTTGCCAGCATGCGGTCGAGCAGACGCACAGGCCGGTAATACAGCGCAAAATAGAAGATCATCAGACCGAATATCGCATAACCGACCATAGAAGTATCGATCGGTGTACCGGAGAAGATATAGAACGTTGACCATAAACCGACAAAAGCCATCGTTGAAAGAATAACAGAATACTTTTCCGAAGTTATCCTCGGGGAAGTGACAAGCTTAACGACAAAGATGATCAGAACCGAAAGGAAGACAGTATAGTCAACGATACGGTGAATACTCTGTCCCACATACGGAACGAGTATATAATAAGCGAAACCATCGACATCGATCGGCGTCAAAGCGAAGGCGTGAAGAAAGTGGATATTGGCCAAAAGCTGGATCACATCAAGTGTCAGGATCAGATAGGTATTGAAACGCAGAACATTATACTTTTTATCGACTAAACAGTAGTCATGCGTAAATCTCATCAGGGCCGCCATCGTCAGATCCATGCCCAGATAATAGATATAGGCACCAACGGTCGAGATCTTTTCATTGCCGGAACTGATGATGATCAGGTTACCGGCCAAAGGCGGAATGAGAGCCAGACAGAGCAGACCAACGGATTTTCCAATTGCTTTCTTTGACTTAAAGGCAAAAAAGGCACATATCAGCAGTGCCAGTATCAACATTACATACAGGATCGAAAAACCGAAACGCATCTGTTATTGCTTTCTAATTAAATATACCACCTATATTATCGTTTAAAACCAGTTTAAAAACAAGAAAAACACCCGCATAAAAGCCCGTCAGAAAGCACTAATAGGCCAGGTAAGATACCTCTTCATAGATATCGGGATAGCCTTCTTTTAGCTCTTTTTTATAAACAAGATTGAACCCTTCATCGCGATATTCCGGGGTCGTGACACAGGAGACGAAACTGTAGCTGTTTTTATCCAGGTTTTCTGCTCCAAAGATCCAGCCTTTATTTATAACGACCATAGCCTTTTCACCCTTTTCAGTATCATTTCCAAGCTGAAATTCTTTCTTTTTGCCCTCATCATCAATGAGTGTTATCTTCATCCCGCAACCTTCATGGAAATACCAGATCTCGTCACAATCGATCAGATGAAAATGGGATATTTCCTCCTTATCCAGAAGGAAATAGATACTGCCCATATAGGATCTTCCCTCATCTTCAAAAGGAGCAGTATAGACTTTCGCAAAACTGCCACCCTCGACATGTTTTTCAAGGCTATATTTTTTCTTTAATACTTCAGATCGCTTACACATCTTTATCACCCCTTCTTAGATAAGCTATAAAGGCACCGATCAGATTCGCATCATTGCCGAAAGTTGCCGGAACGATCTCAATATTGATGATATTTTTAAAATATGGGATGAAACAATCGTTCAGGATCAGATGGAATTTTTCTCTGATCTTATCCACCAGAATTACCTGTTTACTTATTCCTCCACCGATCGCGATTTTTTCCAGATCAAGCAGCCAGTAAAGATTATATATCTCTTTTGCGACATCTTCACTGAACTCATCAAGAGCTTCCTTAGCTTTATCATCGCTTTCAAGACGCTTGAAGAACTCTCTTCCGTCAATGACTTCACCAGTCTTTTCTTCGTATTTTCTTAACATAGCCAAGGCCGAACATATATTCCCCAGACAGCTGTCTGCCTGGCCGAAATGATTCTGGTCGACATTGATAAAGCTGAATTCGCCAGCTGAGAAATGTTTGCCCATGACAACTTCGCCGTTGACGATCAGACCGCCTCCTACGCCGGTCCCGATCACAAAGACTGCGCCGTTCTGACAGCCGATCAGAGAACCTTTTGCAAATTCTGCTTCCGCTGCCGCCTTTCCATCATTGATCAGAACAACTTTACATCCGCATTTTTCTTCTAACAGAGGCCCGACCTCTGTCCTTTGATTGTATCTTAAGGCACCACCGCCATTCACTCTGCCCTTTTCACTATCCACAAATCCCGGCAAGGACATCGCAATGCCATCAGCTTCATCTTTGTGTTTTATATAAATCTCATAGATCTGATCCGCAAACTCATCAAAAGAGTTCTTTGGTGTAGATACATAACCCCGATCACAGATCTTCAGATCCTCATCCATCAGAGCATATTTGATCTCTGTTCCTCCGACATCAAATACCATCAGTTTCATAATAGTCCTCTCATTTCTTCTCGTTCAGTTTTCTGTTTTCATCTATCCAGCGGTAGTATTCCGCTAAAAGCGGTGTATAACCTAGCTTTTTCAGATGATCGTAAGTGATCACGTAATTGCCTTTGTAATGCCTGCCGCTGTAGAGGTATCTCAGATACTCCAGCATGTATTCATCGATCTCATGTAAGCCATCAGAACAGTTCAATAAAGGAAAATAGAATCTGGTCCAGGTAAAGGCATTATTACCGCTCAGATCATAGAATTTATGATCAAAGCTGTTAATGAAGGCTCTCGCCGCTTTATCATAAGTCACTTCTTTCCTTTTACGCCAGCGATAGATACGGTGAGCCTTCCTCCTGATCTTGCCCTTCATCTTTTCGATCGTAATATCGGCGAGATCGATCTTCCCTTCTTTATATGAAAACCCCAGGTATTCCCATTTTTCATGCGGAGGAATGGCCTTTGTCTTTTCCTCATTCAGTTCCAGTTTCTTATCATCTATCATTTTCCTGAATTCATGATAATATCTTTTGAGTTCTTCCTCAGTTTCAAAAAACATGATGATGTCATCGGAATAACGGAAATAAGCCACACCTTTATTTCTGAAATATTCATCAACATCCTTAAGATAGATATTCGCAAAAAAGCTGGCTAAAGGCACCCCAGCCATTGCCCCTCTTTTTTCTGCGATCAGTTCACCATTACAGTAACACTTATCCTGTTTCAGGATTTCAGCAAGCTGAACCAGCAATCTGTCATCATCAGTTATTACTTCTTTTAATTTATCGATCAGTAAGTCTTCATCGATACTGTTGAAATAATCATGGATATCAGTTTTTAAAACGTATCGCCCATCGATATCTTTTATTTTTCTGATATCATCAAAAACACTTTTAGCCGTCTTGTTCTTTCTGAACGAATAACAGTTATCGCTTATGAATTCATTGTACTTATAAAGCTTATTGGCCAGCAGTTTCAGAAACCAGTTTTCATTTTCCGGAAAGCTGTAGATCGTACGTTTCTTATCGCTTCCGACCTTTTTAATCGTCTTTTTTTCGGGAAAAGAAAAATGATCTGGAAGAGCAAGATACCTTTTCTCGTCAATAAAAGAATCCAGCTGTTTTATCTCTTCTTTGTTTAGCTGGTTCCTTTCGATCTTTTCGTTGCGGAACTGTTCCCACGACTCTTCTTTAGACAGATCATCCAATAAAGAATTCATTTAAAAAACAGAAAGAGAAAATGCTTTGAAGTAAGCAGTGCTTACGATACCGGATGGTACATGATCCAACTGCCTGCAAAGTTATTCTAGGGATCATGCTGCAACCGCCACAGGCGCAATAATGCTTTTCTCTTTCTGCCTCCGTAAAGACTACAGACATCTGTGCAGTCTTGCTGAGATATATTCTACCGTATTCGGATAGTGTTCGATAAAGTTCATGAACGGGATATCGTTTTTCCTTGCCTCTTCCTTACTGAAACGGTATTCACGATGTGAAGTCGTCGTCTTGCCTATCAGCATCATTATCAGTTTCGGTACTTCACCGTCATAGACAACGATCGAATAATCCATGAACTTGCCTGTACCGCCGATGGTTGATGGTGAGACATTCTCCTTTACCGTGTATCGCGGGAATTCATTTGCTAATACTTCCAGGATCTTTTCTCTGCAGGTCTTGCCATCATCCACATATTCGTACATCGATTCATCAGCGACAAAATCATCTTTTTTATCTTCCTGTTGAGTTTTGTATGATTCAATTGCGCTGCTCAGTTCCTGTGCTTTTTCGCCCAATACATCTTTCAGATTATTGAAAAGCTCACCGGCCTTTTCCTTGTTTTCTTCGGAAGTAACTTCCTTAAGAATATCAGCTCCATCCTGAAGCAGTTTGTCAAAAAGTCCCATTGTTTTCCTCCAAAAATTTCAATTATTGAATTGCTAATCCATCTTCTATGCTTTTATTATATCTCAACAGAAATACAGCTGGTTAATCAACCGCGTAACAAAATGTTTCCTGAAGTATACTCCTTATAAAGCAGATACGGTTTCCTTAATTCAAGGAATGCTTCAAGATCATCCTGCCATGAAGCTTTTATTTCCTTTTCACTGTAACCATCTGTTATCATCTGTCTTAAAGCCGAAGAACCGCTCAGATAATCGATCCAGTATTTACCTGAATAATCCGCTTCACCAAAGAAAGACAATTCCGGATAGAGTTCATTAAACCGGTTGTAGGCATCGATGATATAAGACAGATCAATATGATTCGATAGGATCTCAACAAGAGAACCGTCCCGCAGATCCTTTCCATAACAGAGCTCATCTTCATATTGGGGATAACGGGCACCTGACATACTTACCGGTGTAAAGGTGTAATCAAATTCCTCACAGCTTTCAAAGTATGGCGAACCATATATCTCAAAAGGATGATCAGTCCCTCGGCCTACTGAGACATAAGAGTATTCAAAGAAACATGTCGAGGCATAAAGATAAACCGAGCGCATGTCTTTGAGGTTTGGAGAAGGTCTTTTGATCAGATTATACAATTTCTGATGATCATAATTCTTGCAGGTGATGACTATCAGATCAAGACTGTCCTTACCGTTTTTAAGCCACCCTTCACCATTGATCATCCTGGAAAGTTCACCCCAGGTCATGCCGTATACGACAGGTATTGGTAAAACTCCGACATCCGAATAATATTCCTTTTCTATGATCGGACCATCAACATAGAAGCCGTTAGGATTCGGGCGATCAAGAATGATCATCGTTTTATCATACTCCGCGCAGGCGTCCATCAGATAATAAAGTGAGATGTAATAGGTATAATACCTGAGTCCCACATCCTGCATATCGACAATCAGGATATCAAAGCGATCCATATCTTCTGCCGAGGGATAATTACTGTCATCAGAATAAAGAGACAGCAGCGCAACACCGGTCTTCTCATCGATATCATCATCAATTGAGGCTCCGGCATCTTCCTCGCCTCGGAAACCGTGTTCCGGTGAAAAGACACAGGTCACGTTCACTCCTTTTTCGATCAGCACATCAAGGATATGTTCTCCGTATTCCAGTTCATTTCCGTTTTTATCTGTACCAAAAGGTGTCTGATCATCTGTTTCGTACTCCTCATTGAGGATCAGATCTCCTACGATGCCGCTCTGATTGGTAAAAAGAGCTACTCTTTTACCTTCCAGTAAAGGAAGATATTCCTCAAAACACTCATCCCCTAAAATAACTCTATTCTCAACATCATCAGTGATCTCTGTCACATCCTCGATTACATCCGTTTCTTCTTGTTTCTTAACACAAGAAGAAAGGATGATCATCAGAGAAATGAATACCAGTAAAAACATTTTCTTTTTCATATTGTATTGTGCCATGGGATAATTTCTGTCTTTATTAAATCACAAAATCGGTGATTACGAACAAGATATGCCGACCATCACGGCTTTTACAGATGTAGATCCATTTTAAGCGATCGGTATATCTGTCAACTAAGCACCAGAAACCAAAACACTTAAAGAAAATCTGAGCAAGGATTATAGCTGACTCAGATTTTAATCTCTGACATATGCTTAATTATCTACATATCAATGCCTTCCTGAATATAGATATGATAATCAGGAAAACATTTTTTAAGTTCTTTTCGGAAGGCTTCAATATCTTCTTCTCTGTCCTTTACAGAATAATCTGGAACGGCATAGAAGGAAATGATCTTATTATTGAGATCGATCGTAAAGGCATTAACTTTCTTGATGCCGTCATATCTTGTCGAGATATCTGCTATCTCATCCTGGATCTTTAAAGCCTCAGGATCGCTTAAATCAGTTCCGCTGATACCGACCGAAGTTATGACTACGTCCATTTTACGAGCCTTATTGATTATCCTTCGCGAAAGCATACTGATCTGTTCGGCCATCATCTTGCCATCAACTTCGATATCGACGGAACCGATGAGATGACCTTCCCCATAGTTGTGCAGCACCAGATTGGAAACATTAAGAACTTCATCATATTCGACGATCATATTGACGATCTTTTTCTTTTCTTCCGGATCGATCCTTCCGCCTAAGATCTTGGTCGTGCATTCTCTGATGATGCTTACGCCGGTAAACAGGATCATCAATGAAGAGAAGATACACAGATAGTGCTCAATATCAAGACCGGTAAGACGGTAGACTACGATTGCCACCAGGACAGCCAAAGAGAATAATGAATCACCTAAGGAATCAGTTCCGGTCGCGATCATCGCTGTCGAACTCAGATCAGATCCTTTTTTTCGCATCAGAAGGCCATAGGAAAGCTTGAGGATGAAAGAAATAATCATTATGATGATAGCTATCGTATTATAGGATGGCGGTTCATGCGGATTGATGATTGCCTTGATGGTACTGATGATCGTCGAGACACCGACATACATGATAGCCATAGTCACCACAAAAGAGCACAGATACTCCAGACGTCCATATCCGAAAGGATGAGCGCTGTTACTGCGCTTTTCAGCCAGATAAGAAGCCATGATCGCTATCGCGGAAGAAACGATATCGGAAATGGAATTTATACCGTCCAGGATTATGGCATGAGCTTGAATAATTATACCTACAGCGATCTTGAAAACAGCCAAAAACAGGTTTATGGCAATTCCCAGCAGATTATATCTGATTATACCATTTGTTCTTTCATTGAAGTTTTTATTCATCTGTTTTCTCTAATGATTATTATATTATGTAATCTTTTTGATATTTAAACTGATTAAACTAAAAGTCATGTTTCCATGACTTAAACTGTATATCTATCCAAGAGTTTTACACATTTATACAACTATTTGCGGATATAGATGGTATCATTTCCCAAGCCGTCGACGATATTCAGTTCGTTTCCGTTGATCTCATAGTGAGTCACAAACGGATCTACACCCTCATTGGCAATAGAGATCTGATCCCCATCAATACTCCAGGTGATCTTTTCACCATAGTATGTTCCTGTACCATCTGCGTTGAAAACATAGGTGAAACCAAAACCCGGATATTCCTTGGAATCCCAGGTACCGATGATCTCTTTTGACGGATCAGACATACCTCGCGTAACAGTTTCGTTTTTCTTGCCGCAGGAAACAAGCACGAGACTGCAAAGCACCAGTAAGACAGTTAAAGCTTTCTTCATGTTCATTCCTCCTCGGTGAATACTTATCTATACTAAATTATAACCTACTCACCTTGTGTCTTCAGAATCAGCTGCCTTTTTTCTGCAGAAAGGCCTTGCTTACGGCGACAAAGATCAGATAAGTTATCAGGGTCCCAAAAGCAACATCACTCAGAAAATGATTAGTCATGTGAATCCGGTTATAGCCGTAAAGAACTACAAATCCACAGGCAATAACAAACGCGATAATGTTTTTCTTTTCGCTTCTGCTTTTGAAAACATCCGTAAGCATCGGCAAGGCAAACATCATGGTCGCTATCGTCATATTGCCACTAGGCCAGGATTTGAAACTATCGTTGCTTCCGGCCATATAAGGAATCATTTCCCACCAGTCCCGATATTCGCTATGAGGATCATCCAGAGTCAGAAGGTATTTGTATCGCGGTCTTGAGGCGACCTGTTTCAGCCAAAGGTTAACATTATCCGACACAACTCCGGCAACCAGTATCGCCGCACCAACAGCGATCAGTTTGTCCGCATTCTTCTCATACAGGAGCTTACTGCAGGCTATCATCGGCCAGACATACATTGCCGCAATAATGAACCAGCACATTACCGAGATCCAGACAGAGGATTCACTTGCTTTGTAATTAAAAAGATCACGTACCTTGCTGCCACTGTAATTGTTAGTATAATAAACAGCCAGAAACCAGCCAATGGCCTGCATCAGTTTCCCTGCTTCAGGCATTCTCTTTTTCTTCAGGCCCTTATACAGACATTCTCCTGCTGCCGGATAAAGACAATAAGAAAAATAACAGCCAAAAGAAGCAAAGTAGGATCCGATCTTTGTTACATTAGCCATTCTTTCATTGATTTCAAAATCAAAGAAAGAGCTTACTATAACACCGATAATACAGACCAGCAAAACCGCATAACAGCAGTTTTTAGATACGCCAAGAATTTTTTTGTCTTCCATACAGTCTTAAATCATCTCCCCCCATTTATTGCTGATTGATTGTTATCTCTGACCAACGGTAATACTGCGTTCTTTTCTCTTACACAAATTTCATTCGTTCATTTTTGAACTTTCTTTTCTCTTTTTTCCATTATATTCCTGTACAAGCACATGATAAACAGAAACGGATATTATAATTATTTGTATGGAACAAACAAATAACGAAACCAATAATACACTCTAGCACTTATATCAATGGCGCAGTATCGTAGCCTTTATCGCCTGTTTTGTCGATCTTATGTTATCTGTTGCAGGTATTTTTTACAGTATAACTTGGCATACAAAAGCCGGTTCGGAATTTGAGGCTTTTCATTACTACACGACCGATTCAAACTGTTACAATGCCCTTGTTGCCTGTATGATAATCCCGTTTGCGGTTGAAGGGATCAGAAAAAGACGTTTCTCATATCCCCGCTGGCTGGCTGTTCTACATTTCTCAAGCACCTTCTGTATATCGATAATCATGATTTTTGCCTGCTGCATAATCAGCTGGTATGATTTTGAACTGGCCTTTGGTTCGCTGTGCAATATCTTTCTGCATCTGATCTGCCCAAGCATGCTGCTTATTTCATTCTTTCTGTCAGAATGCGGTTATCAGTATACAAAGAAAGAAGCGCTCATAAGCACGATCCCCTTTCTGGCTTATGGTGCCTTATATTTAATCAATGTTGTCATTCTGAAAAGATGGAATGATATCTACCAGCTCACTTCTATGTTACCTTGGCCGGTATCCTTAGTTCTGATGATGATCTTTGCCGGCTTTATTTCCTTCGCACTTTTGTATTTCTATAACAGGTTCGGTGACAACAGAAAAAAGAAACTGACCCAAAACTGGCCTAGTGAACTTTCTACTGAACAGCTAAAAGAAGAATTATTTAATTACGGCAAACTTAATGGCAAGGTCGCAGATTCAACGATGGTTTCATTGAATCTGGATATCCAGGAAAAACTCTGTGAAAAATATAATTGTGATCTTAATGAAGCAGCCAAGAAATACAGCGAAGGGACAGTCGAAGGATGCAGAGAAAAAAACATAACTCACTCGTTTATTCCCAAATATTGTAAAACAGCACCGAAGTGCTGTTTTTTGGATAATCTGTTTTTTAGGATCAGTCGTATTTCCACATATCCCCGGCCGGAAAGAAAGAAATAGGCAGCTCATTACCGACAAGCGGTCTTAGCCATTCTTCAGCCAGCGCCATTCCGGCTTCCTCTTGTACAAAGTGACCAGGTACGATCATGGCTTTGGTCTTGCCCAGATCTACGGCATCACGGATATACAGCGGTAATGTCCAGTCTACGGTCTCACCCGGAATTACTACGTCATACTTCCAGCTGGCAGCTACCTGGTCGTTATTACTCCAGTTGCTGTCTGTTCCCGGAAGCAAGTGACCGCAGAAACCGATAGTTGAAATGATCGCTTCCGGATCGCCGATATAGCGGATATGTTCAAGACCCATCTTTTCCTTGATATGAGCGATCAGATCTTTTAAACGTGTAGGAGGCAATTCAACTTCCCAGCCTCTTTCCTGCGGTTTGAGATACTCCAGCCAGCCCAGATTTTTCATCATGTAATGGAAAATGCCATCCGGATGATGGGCGTGGATGTGATCGTGATCACGATATACAGTGATCCCGTTATCCAACAGAAGAGCCAGCTTTTCTTCATATACGTCATTGTCCTTAAGCCACTCACATTCATCATCATAACCACTGAAGAATGTCGGTTCGTGTACAAAAATGAAATTAGCACCGATCTCAATGGCTTTTCTGATGATCGGTACAGTCGGAGCGATAGAGATCAGAATTCCCGTACATTCACGGTTCGGATCTGCACCAACGATCACATCACAGGTACGACGATCACCGATATCCGGATGATAGGCAAGGATCTTATCAATTATTTCCTGAATTGTCATTTTTTCTCTTTTTTTGATTTGTTTTTCAATTTTTCTTACACTCCAAAAATAACAAAAACCATGTTTCTTAATTCAAAAACAGGATTCTATTCATCAGCGTAATCTTCCAGCCAATGGAAACTGTTTGTCTTAATGACATTATCACCATAGATAGTCTTCCAGTCATCTTTCATGGAAACTACTACAAATCCCATGTCTTCCCATTTATCACGTAGTTCCTTTCCTTTAGATGAGTTTCCGTAATCACGTACATCATCATCGGCGATCAGCTGAAAAGCAGTACTCTTGTATCCATTATTTGTAATGGCATAGTTATGCATACTTACATCGTCAGAACTGTTACCGAAAGACAATACCGGTTTACGGTCGATCTCCTGAGCAATCTGCAGGACCTTGGAAGTTTTGATGTTTTTGATGATCAGTTTATCGGTACGCACAAGCGTATCCTTGCCGGTGAATTCATATACATGGTTTTCGGTATCGCCCTGATCTTTTGCCTCGAGTTCCACATCGGATCCGATGATATTCTCATAAGGTACATCTATCACACCTTCAATAAAAGTCCGGATAAAGAAGCGGTCAGAACCCGTAACGATAAAACATTTGAAATCATGATCTTGCAGATAATCGATGACTTCGACCATCGGCAGATAATAGGCATTGCCATAGATCATGTTTTCAAAACCATCTGCATCTTTAAGAAGAAATCTCGTAACATAATCGGCATATTCATTCAGACTCATGCCGGCAAAAGCTTAAGCTTCATGACTGGAAAAAGTATAATCAAAATCACTCGGAAAAGATTTGTCCATCGCGTGATCACGCATCATCAGACCAAACTCCCGCATTTCTTCATCAGCTTCATAGCTTGGATCATTAAAGATACGTTCCATCAGCATTTTTACGCCTATGTAAGTCGGACATAGCTCAGCCATCAGAGTGCCATCCATATCAAAAGTAGCGACCCGATCAACCGCCGGAATGAAGTTTTCCGAGTTTTCATCGGTCACATCTTCAACATAAGCGATCAGTTCTTTTAATGCCGGTGAATCTTCATTCCAGTGTTCAAATATAATTTCTTCCTTAATAACCGGTCCTTCAGGTTTGGATGATACCTGTTTCCCAAAACCAAAGCCGACAATTCCTGCTAATAACAGGGATAAGATGATAATGATAATGCTGCTTTTCTTCATGATAATCAACCTCTATCTATATTTCAGATCTCGATACTGGTAAGAGGATGCTGAACGATTAAATTCACAACATTTTCTTCACAGTATTTTGCTAGTTTAAAGAATACTTTCCCTGTGTTTTCCACAAAGAAAGGCATGCTTTTGATCGGACGATCCAGCGGCGAAAAGAAATTGTCCCAATGGATCGGAATTACAAGTTTGGCACCGGTTTTTTCGACTGTTTCCGAAAAGAAAGTTTTCTCTGTTTCCTGATCGGCTTTCGCCAGACCGGCAACCCCGAGAAACAGGACATCACAATCAATGTCATCGAGTTGTCCTTTAATATAATTAAAACTCGGGCGGATCAGAATCTTCTTATCACTATGTTCAATAAAGAAGTCATAAGATCCACCTTCCTTATATTCTTTTAAGCCAACGGGCTGTTTCAGCTGTTCAGTAATAGGCTCACCGAGATCATTATTCAATATCGTCGGTTTTGAGTGAAGTGATTTCAGGATACTGATCTTATAGTCTCCGATATTATAGGTGCTTCCATGAGCGAATACTTCTATCTTTTCTTCAGGAACTTCACCGCCTAGAGCGACATTCTTACAAGATTCACTTCCAATAATCCTGGCTCCGCATATTATATATCAAATAATATCATCAAAACGGTGTCGCGATTGAATGAAAATGTCCCATAGTTTGGTTTTTTGAAAATGTCCCACCGTTATCCTTGTTTAATTCTTTGATTTGAATGCCGAATAGACGATGAATAATGGGTCT
>JAFRJA010000118.1 GCA_017432545.1 Erysipelotrichaceae bacterium | reverse complement strand
GTGTCAACGGAGCTGGTAAGTCAACACTGTTGAGATGCATATCCGGTATCTATCAGAGAGATGCGGGTGTTATCGAATTTGATGGCCGTGATACCTATAAGGACGAGAAGGTGAGAAAGGATATCTTCTTTGTCAACGATGAACCGTATTATCCGTTGGCAGCCAATATAAAGTCATTAAAGGATTTCTATGCTTCATATTTTGAGTTTGATGAAGAAGCTTATCAGAAGAATCTGAAACTGTTTGATCTGGATGAGAATAAACCGATCTCTTCATTTTCCAAGGGTATGAAGAGACAGACTCTGTTGCTGTTTGCTTTGGCGATCAGACCTAAACTGCTTCTTCTTGATGAGGCGTTTGACGGACTTGATCCTTTAGTGCGTATGAATCTGAAAAAGAATCTTTATGACTTCATTCAGGATTCGGATGCGACGATCATCATTTCTTCGCATAACCTGAAGGAACTCGAAGATATCTGTGATACTTATGGCATTCTTGAAGATGGCAAAATTTCGACCTATGGCGATCTTCTGGAGTCCAAGGCCAATATCAATAAATATCAGCTGGCCTTTAAGGATGAGATCGATGAATCGTTCTTTGATCAGTTTGAGGTGTTGCACAAACACAAGGAAGGTTCCGTATATTCTTTAGTCATCAAGGGTGACAAGGAAGAAACAGTCAGAAAGCTGGAAGAGCTGAATCCGCTGATCCTGGATACTCTGTCAGTCAATTTTGAGGAGCTGTTCATCTACGAACATGAAGGAGGTAACAAATAATGTTCTCCAAGACATATTTCTCTTATCTGCTCAGATCGAATAAGTATCTGCTGCTGTTCATATCATTAATAACGGTATTAAATCTTTTAGGCAATAAGGATTCATCGTTAGCGATGGTGATAAGTTGCTTTATTGCGACCGTTATGGCGTATGGGATGCCTTTCATCATTTTCTATTTCGTCCATGATAAGAAAGCCATCGATACCTATTTCTCTATTCCGGTATCGCGTAAGGAGATCTTATTCAGTTCTCTGGCGTTCTGTATCCTGACTACAGCTTTGCCATATGCCATCGGTTCTGTGGCCTTTGGCATTAGTAAAGGATTATCGACAGTTCTGATATTGGCATATGTGCTGGTCGCTTTAGTGACGATCAGTGCCCTGGTAAGTTTCAATGCGATGATCTATCTTTTGGCTGACAATGCGCTTGATGGGGCGATCATGATTGCAGCCTATACAGTACTTCCTTTATCATTGTTCATCTGTATCAGTGCTTTCTTATCGACTTATGTCTGTGGTATGAACATCATACCTCTGGATTTTCTGACCTATCTCTCCCCGGTCTATATGTTTGTCCACAGTGCTGTTGAGTACGCCGACAAGACGATCGATTTCGTAAGCACGATAGTCTGTGCGATCATAACCGTTGTCAGTGTGATCGTCCTTTACAAGGAATTTGTCGATCGCAAAGTCGAAAGAGCTTCGACGACATCGGAAGGTTTCTTTACCTATCCGTTTATCATTGCGGTTTATGTGATGCTGACGATGATCTCGATCAATTCCTTCTATACCTATCAGTATGACAATATATTCAAGTATCTTTCTGATTACTTCTTTATCTATCTGCTGTTATTTGCAGTCTTTGTCGCGGCTCACTTCATCTATCGAAGAAAACTGTATTTTGATTATAAGCTGCCGCTTTATTTCGTGATCGTACTGGTATTATCGTTACTGATTACGGTCGCAGCGCGAAATACTGATTGTTTCGGACTTTCGGATAGCTACACGAAAAACGACCGTTATGGTTACTATTGCCTGAATGAATGGTGTGATTATAATTCGGAAATGTTCAATTTCATTAAGAATAAGACCAACGATAACACAAGTTATGTCGGTATCTATATTGAAGCCGGCAATAACCGACTGGATCAGCAGATCGATGAAGAAACGGCTGAGGTCTTTGAAAAGCTCAGAAGAGAAGCGATCGAAAAGTTTTACAACGATTATGAAGCTTATTACAACTCTGATAATGCTTCAATGGGTATTTCATCCATTTATAAAGGCCAGGAGAACACCTATTCTTATCAGATCCGTTCTTTGAAGCCTGATGAGCTCCTGAAACTGGCCAAGGATAATCACTGTACAGTCACGATCAGTACTGATTATGGTGAATATGTGATGGATTCCAAGGGCGATCTGCATTTATGGAACGCATATGCCTACTGATGTGACGCCATAGAACAAAACAGACAATATATGAATAAAGGGCTTTAAACCGTTTAATTATCGTTTAAAGTCCTTAACTAATATATAAATACCCTTATAATAATATATAGTTAATCTGTTTAAGGAGATAAATTATGCCTGAAGAAAATAAAGATTTCCTGGATCAGTTTTCCGACAGCGGAAAACCGGCGAGCTTTCAGGAAGAAGAAAGAGTCCCTGTTCAAAAAGAAAGAAAACCGGTCAATGTCAAAGCGATCGTAATTGCGGCTGCTGTACTGGCTGTTTTAGGTATCGCTATCTATTTCCTGTTCTTCTCTCCGAAGATCGAAATGCCTAATTTCGTTGGTAAGACCAAGGCTGATGTCGGTTCCTGGGTCAAGCAGCAGGGCATTGAGTCTTCAGGTATCGTGTTTGACAGTGTCTATGACTTCGATAATGAAGAAGGTGTGATCATCTCTCAGAGTATCAAGCCGGAAAAGAAGGTCAAGAAGAATGTCAAACTGAATTTCGTGGAATCAAAAGGACCGGATCCTGATGAACTGATCTCGATTCCTTTCCTGGATAATATGACCAAGGAAGAGATTCAGGAATGGATCGCAACGAATAAATTATTAAAGACGAAGATATCTACTTCCTATAACGATAATGTACCGGAGAACATGGTCATCGATTACGCCTTTACGGGTTGTGATATCGATACCTTTACCAGAGGCTGCAACCTCAAGATCTCAGTCTCCAAAGGTTCAGCACCGGCCGGTACGGTAACGGTTGAAGATTTTGAAAAGAAGCCGTTTGCGACAGTTGAAGCCTGGGCTAAACAGAAGAAGATCCAGCTCAATGTCGTCGAACAGTATTCTGACAAGATCGAAAAAGATAGCGTCATTTCTCAATCCGTCTCTTCAGGCAAGACGATGAAGGAAGGCGAGACTCTGACAGTCGTTGTTTCCAAAGGTAAGGCAGTATACATGGAAAACATCGTCGGTTGGGATAAGGAAAAGATCACAACCTGGTGTGCCAAGAACTCGCTGGCGTTCAAACTCAAAGAAGTCTATACTTCGCAACCTGAAGGAACCTGTATCTCGCAAAGTATTCCAAAAGGCAAACTGCTCAGCGATGATGACTATCTTGAGGCGGTCGTTTCTTTAGGCAACTGGGTCAAGATCGGGGATTTCTATAATCATCCGTATCACACGACAAACGGTGTCGAGGGCTTGCATGAAGCCAAAGATGCGGCCAATGAAAAGGGCGCCGATATCTCATCTTCCAAGACCTATGAATTCGATGATGTCGTACCGGCAGGTTATGTCATCAAGAATACGGCGGAAGTCGAAGTCGGCGGAACGATGTATGTCGTTATTTCCAGAGGCAAGAATATCTGGCTTGAGGATCTGACTTATAAAAATGATGAGGGTGTTGAACATACCTTGTATTGGAACCACATGGTCGGTTTAAGCGAAGAAGAAGCACGAAAACTCTGTGGTGACGATGTTAATTTTGAGATCGTATATATCAACAATGGTGATGCCAGTACCAATGGTAAAGTCGTCAACGCCTATAGAGGCGATGGTGTTTCACTTACTTCCGGAACCTATCTGCCGCAGGATGTTGTTTTAACGATCCTGATCAATGATTTGAACAGATAAATTTATCAGATGAATTTTATTAATAGAGCAATCAAAAATGTTACCAGAAAATACTCAAAGTCGATCCTTCTGATTTTGACGTTTTTTCTGATCGGTAATCTTGTCATCGTCGGTCTTGGGGTATCGAATGCGTCAAACAGCGCCAAGATCCTGACCAGAAAAAAGATGCGCGCGGTCGTTACTTATATGGTCGACTATGAAAAAGTCTGGTCATATATGGATACGATCGAAGATGATGATGAAAGACAGAAGTTCTATGATGATTATCCAAGGGTAAAACTGGAAGATGTCAAGGAGTTTCTGGCTGATTCCAGGGTCAAGACGGCCAATGCCTTAACTTCCTATACGTGGTATAGCGATCAGAATAATTCTCTGGACTTTGTACATCTCAATAATAAGCGGGAAGATGAAATGTCATCGGGAGAGGGAAATTCCGAACAATGCTATACCGACGAGACTGGAGCTACGGCGTGTGAGACATACAAGGAACCGTATTTCATGATCAAGTGCAATATGTTTCCGGGTATGATCGAATTTGAAGACAGTGGTTACAAGATCAAAGAAGGACGATTCTACAATCAGGGAGAGATCGATGAAGGTTCTCCGATCTGTCTTATCTCTGAGAACCTGGCGGCAACCAATGGTTTAAGTGTCGGTGATACGATCACGCTGGGTATTAATTATCCTTCACTGCAGACCCAGCGTATCGGCCTGACCTCTGATGATCTGGATTATTCTTTTGAGATCATCGGGATCTATTCACATAATTCACCATTGACACCTGATTCATCAAATTATGATTGGGCTTCACCATATATGAATCCGGATAATATGATCTTCATGCCTACGACCTCAGCCTATATGGCCGAGCTTAACTATAATCAGAAACTTTTTGATTATCGGGCGGCAACGATTCCGGATGAAGAATACTATATGAATGAAGAAAACAGACCATCAGAAGAAAACATGATGAAGCAGATCAATATCGAGAATGCGACTTTACTGCTCAATGATCCGCTGGATGTTGAAAAATTTGTTGAAGACTATTCTGATGATCTGTCACAGTTTGTTACACTTGATGCGAATAATGAAGAGTTCAAGAAACTGGCTAAACCTTTGGATACATTGAGCATGTATGCCAACTTTATCGTTTGGCTGGTCATCATCAATGCGGTCGTCATTATTTCCTTGGTCACGGCCTTGACCTTGAAGACCAGGGAATATGAGATCGGTGTCTTATTGTCGATCGGTGCTTCCAAGATCAAAGTCATTGCCCAGTTCTTTATTGAACTGGCTCTGGTGGCGGTCATCGGTTTCTCTTTAGCCGTCATATCGGGTTCACTGATATCCAAAAAAGTCGGAGCCAAAGTCCTTGAATATCAGATCGCAACTTCTGACATCACCGAAGAAGAAAACAGCAGTTTCATTTACTATGATCCATGGGCTTCCGATTATGCGACAGATATCTCCCTTGATGATCTGGTCGCAGAATATGAAGTAACGATCTCCCCGATGATCATCGCTGAAATATATATCATGGGCCTTGGTATCGTGCTGATCTCCGTTATCATCCCTTCATTTATGATCATGAGATACAATCCGAAGAAGATTCTCATGAATACGAACTAGGAGGTAATCATGGCAAGTATTCTGAGATTAGAAAATATCAATTATTCATATATCGATGGCGGATACGAAAGAGTGATCCTGGAAGATCTTTCTTTTGAGTTTGAAGAAGGAAAGTTCTATACAGTCCTAGGTCCTTCAGGATCAGGTAAGACGACTTTACTGTCGATCATTTCCGGCTTGGATACAGCCAAGAGCGGTGAGATCTATTTCAAGGGCAAGAATGTCGTCAGAGAACTGGGTCTACATAAGTACAGAAGGAATGCGATCTCGATCGTCTTCCAGTCCTATAACCTGATCTCTTATCTGACAGCCGTGGAGAATGTATTACTGGCGATGTCAGAGACCGATAACAAACTTCCTAAGGATAGGAAAAATGTGGCTTATAATCTTCTCAGAAGATTCGGTATCGTCAAGACCAAGGCCGATCGTATAGTTACGCAATTGTCAGGTGGTGAACAGCAGCGTGTGGCGATCGCCCGTGCTCTCGCCAGCAATGTCGATCTGATCTTTGCGGATGAACCGACCGGTAACCTTGATACGGCAACGGAGAAAGAGATCATTGCGATTTTCAATGAGCTTTCCCACGAATTCGGTAAGACCATCATCGTCGTTACCCACTCCGATACCGTCAGTGCGATGTCGGATGAAAGAGTGCTTTTAAGAGGCGGCAAGCTGCATACGATCGCTACGGTCGCGGATAAAGGTTTTTAAAATACGGAGACAGAAATGTCTCTTTCTGTTTTTAATAAAGGAGTAAAACATGGAGATCTACAAGGGAAATATTATCAGTGCTGATTCGTATGATCAGTTAAATGTAATTGAGAACGGTTATGTCGTCGTTGAGAACGGTTTTATCAAAGAAGTGTTATCTTCTTTGCCTGAAGAATACAAGGATGAAAAGATAACTGATTATGGTGATGATCTGATCATCCCGGCTTTTTCTGACTTGCATATCCATGGTTCCCAATATGCCCAAAGAGGCCTGGGAATGGATAAGCTGCTGTTTGACTGGCTTAATGAATACACCTTTCCTCAGGAGTCGAATTTCCGTGATCTCAATTATGCGAAAGCTATCTACGCCAAACTTATTCGGGAGCTTTTAAGACACGGAACCTTTCATGTAATCTTATTCACGACGATCCATTATGAAGCCTGTGACCTACTTTTTAAGATGCTGGACAAAGCCGGTATGTATGCCTATACGGGTTTAGTGAATATGGACATGAACTCGCCTGATTACTATGTCGATAAAACAGACGAATCATTGGCGAAGACTGAGAAGTTCATTATTGAACATTCTGACAATGAAAAAGTTAAGCCGATCCTGACACCGAGATTTGCGCCGACTTGTTCAAAAACTTTACTCAGCGGCTTAGGCGAACTCGCGAAGAAATATGATCTTGGTTTACAGACTCATTTAGTTGAATCAAAGGCTGAAGCAGCCTGGGCCAAGGAATTATATCCGGAGTTTGGATCCGATGGTGAGATATACGAAAAACTCGGTTTATTGCAGGGAAGCGGTCCTAAGATCTTTGCGCATGTAATCTTTCCAAGTGAAGTTGAAGAGAGAATTCTTTCCGAATATAACGCAATCAGTGTTCATTGTCCGGATGCGACCTCCAGTGTCATTGCCGGGATCATGCCGGCCAAGAAAATGAAAGAAAAAGGCTTAAGGATCGCTTTAGGAACTGATGTCGGAGCCGGTCATTTCATTGGCATCTATCATCAGGTCGCCCGAGCTGCCCAGATATCCAAGATGAAGGATTTCTATGAAGGAGATGATCAGACCATCAATCTGGCCAATGCCTTCTATATGGGTACAGCTGAAGGCGGAAGCATCTTTGACAGGGCTGGAAAGATAAAGAAGGGTTATCGCTTTAACGCTTTGGTCATTGAGAATATGCTGGACAGAGAATATGAAAGACCGATCAGTGATGCCTTGGAGAGATTCTGTTACCATGGGGATGATCGCAATATCAAAGAAAGATTCATCGATGGTAAGAAGATCGATCCGGATAAAGTGTATGAAGAAATAATAGAGATATAGAAAAGCCCGCGGATTATCGCGGGCTTCGAAAATACTTTGGAATCTTAATTATTATTCGTTAGTTTCTTCAGTTGGAGCTTCTTCTGCTGGAGCTGCTTCAGTGGTTTCTGTTTCAGCTGGAATTTCATCAGTCTTTAAAGCTTTCTTAAGGCTTTCAACACCCTTTTCAGCTAAACTTACAGTAGTTGTCTTGGCTTTGTTGATGGCCTCTTTGACTTCCGGTTTCTCTAAGAATTCGCTGACTTTGCCTGAGATATCATTTAAGAAATCAGCAGTCTTCTTGAAAGCGTCAGAATCTTTGATCTTATCGAATTCAGTCATGATGTCTTCGCCTAATTTGTCAAGTTTGTTTTCCTTGTCATATTTCTCAGTCAGTTCAGTGACTTTAGCCTTTGTGAAGTCTACAGCTTCCATTGATTTAGCTTTTACTTTGTCAAGGAATTCGTCAAGCTTATCATCCTGCTGGACATCGTTGATGATGCCTTTAACTTTTTCAATTGATGATTTGATAGCTTCTTCAGTCTTATCAACTAAAGCACGAGCTCTCTCTTTGTTAGCCTCATCTAAATTCTGTGCTTTTTCAGCGAGATCATTTTCAAGTTCTTCAACCTGAGATTCCATTTCTTTTACAGTTTCCTCAAATTTTGTCATATTCGAAAACCTCCTTTAAATATATTATATAAAAAAAGATTTCGTAAATGTGAAGTAATCAGTATTTTAGCATTCGTTTACTAATCCTGTTATTGTATAATTAATAATGTTATGAGAAGAAGAGGTGGAATAGGATTTTTCGGTTCGGGTCTTTGACACATTGATCTGAAGCCAATATTCATATTATCCAGTAATGACGGTGTGAATCGTCATTTTTTTAATGTCAAATAATATGTTCTTTTATGTAGTGTATTATGATGTATTGTGATATAATGATAGTGGAGGT
>JAFRJA010000117.1 GCA_017432545.1 Erysipelotrichaceae bacterium | reverse complement strand
AGTAGCACAAAAAATAAAAAAAGGGTGCTTCAACAAAGCGTAAAAGAAACTTGTACAGTTTAGAAACTGCACTGAATACGGATATTGATGATTGAACTTATCGGCTTATCGTTCTATTCTTAAATTGTTTGAGAGACATCGTCTCTATACTACGGACTGGATTAATGATTGGATGTCGCGAATCCAGTCTTTGTTGTTTTCAGAGGCGGATTCTTTCTTCCATCAATTCTATGTTGCGGCTGAGTGATCGAGGGTCTGAATTTATCCCATCGCTTATAGTGTCTTCCTTCACGTATCATTACCCGAACACGTGCACATTCCACAACCAGTTCTTTCAGCTTTTCAGCACTTAGTTTTCCTCTGAAGAAAGATCTGACGAACCACGAGGAACGACACATCTCAATAACATGTTTATTGTTTACAAGATGCTCTGCAGAACGGCAGTTCTCTTCTTCAGCTGTGTTGCGGATCAGGTTTTCAATATTTGAGAATATGATCTTCGCCATGATCTCATTGATAACTGCGATCGGATTGGCCGTATTCAGCTGTTCAATATCGAGAAGAGTTTTCATTGTGCCATAGTTGGTCTCAATATCCCATCTTTCCACATGATAAACATGTATGATATCTTCTGCGTCGAATTCATCAGCGGACAGATTTGTAAAATATTCCGCATCCAATGAGTGGTGTATAATTGTTCTTTCCTTTCTGAAAGTTATGTACTCCTCATCATATTCGTAATGCCCTTTGACCAATCTCACACGCATAACCGGATAGATAGAGATATATCGGCGGATATTGTCACGTATTATCCGCTTCTGCCACATTTTATGAATCAGGATCTGAAGAACTGTATCCATACATTCCGGGCTGACGACAGCACGCTCCCTTTTGAAAAAATTACTCTTGGCACGGACTATGTATTGATAACCTTTCATTTCGCAGTATTTGAACAGTTCGGCTGATCCATAATACCTGTCAGCCAGAATGATTATCTTATAATCCTTGAGAACGTCCTCAAGCATATCAAGATGTCTGAACAGCAGCGGGATCTCAGATACATTCTGATGTACAATCTGGAAATCCAGAATCACTTTATTCAAAACATCATACGCAACAGAGACTTTAGCCTGAGGCAGACTGTGTCCGTTCTTTTCGGGATCTCTGCTATGGGTTCTGCGGCCGAATATGTTTTCTAATATAGGATGATTGGGAAGGGTCACAAATGTACCATCAACAGCGATGAGGAGATATCCCTTCATCGTTTTCTTTTTCATCGGCAGGTAAATCCTCTCCAGAAACATCTGTTGTATCTTATGCCAGACATCATAGTTCAGGATCGACATTCTTTTTAATACCGCCTGTTTGCTGGGCGGATTAAGATTATTCAGGTCCGGATAAAACCTGCAGATGTCCTCGGACAGAGTCAGACCCTGGCGGAATATAAGATAAGTAAGCAGATAACGGAGCGGCATTTTACCATCTTCTCTGGTAAAGGAAGAAGGGATAATACGTGCATAAGGAAATAAATCCGGGGAATGAATGATGGAAGAGAAAATCTTAAGAAGCTTTCGGAGCTTCATGAACCTATACTACTGCTGATCGTATATGAGACGGGGTTTAGGGTCCTCAAAGGCAGCTTTGATATAAGGGACCTGATCATTCTCAAACAAGCCGAGATTACGAACGGTACGGTGTTTAACCTTTCCATTCTCACGATAAGCCTCAGTCAGATAGATAAAGGATGTATTTTTCCTTCCTTTGTTGTTTGGAACTACTTTAACGAACATAAAGGTCTCCTTTCCTATACTACATAACCACCTATATAATCGCTTATAAAAGCCTAATCATCAATATTATCCTATACTACATTAGCAGATTTTTACGCAAACCGGCAATAAAAAAAGGCGTATTCCCATTTTTCTGGGTTTACGCCATTGACCAATATAGACCCTGATTTGGTTTATTGGTCATTATTCTTAATTATCAAACCTGTTCATTTTCATATCCAAGATATGAAGATCCTGTATCCTTTCATCCTGTGTCAGATTCAGAGCATCATTTCTGGAAGAAATGATTCTGACCCCAATCACACGCAGTTCTTCTCCCTTCTCAAGTTTGTCCAGTCGTCTTTGCCACTGTTCAATTTCATATAAATATCCGAAACGGTTGTTGATCAGCAGTGACAGTACTGATTTGTAATGTGTCACATAGTCTTCCGCTGTATACTTTGGTTTTGCATTTCCCATTGAGAAATTGGGAGACATACCGATCATCGGATATTTGTTCATCGCTTCTTTGGAAAACGCCATATTGCAGGCTCCGAACAGCAAACTGAATCCTTCAGGCATAAATGCATTCTCTTCATTAGGCAGGCCTGTAAGTGCAAACAGGATTTCCGATTCCGGATACTCTTTTGCAAAAGCCAGCATTTCTTCCACACTCATGTCCCTTTTGAATAGAAGTTCAATTTCTGCTGAAGCAGACGCAGACAGATCACTCAGTTCATCTTCCGGAGATGGAATACTCCCCTTTACAATATCTATGTATT
>JAFRJA010000116.1 GCA_017432545.1 Erysipelotrichaceae bacterium | reverse complement strand
ATTGCGGTTCTGATCGATGATCTGTCTGGCGCTGGCCCAGGAATACTCTTCCAGGTTTTCAAAAATGATCAGATCAAAGCGATCAACATAGGTAAAATCACAATCGTTGCCATTAATGTCATAGTCCCAGAAATTCGAAAGCGACATCTGGATCATCGGACTGTGCTTATCAAGCCCGACCGGTTCATTCTTCTGATAAGCCAGCACATAAGCCGGCTTACGATCTTTATAGACTAAGATCTTGTGATGGCGCATGTCTTTGTTCCACTGATAGAACTCGCGTGCCTGAATAAACACGTCATCATCGTGGTATAAGGTCTTTCTCAACATTTTCGGTGTTTCTTCCAGTGAACATAATCTGATCATATATTTATTCTCCGTTTCTCAAGTAAGTCAGCTGCTTTTGTTTATTCATCATTTCCCAATGGCCACCCAGACAGTATTTCACATCAAGTTCCTCGATGACATCGGCCAGTTTATTGCTTATCTCAGGATCAGCGATCCAGGTCGGGAAGACCCCGCTGATACAATCTCCCAAAAATACTGCTTTTTCTTCTTCGACATAAATAAGGGTCGCATCATCGGTGTGTGGTGAGATGGCTTCAAATACTTTAACTTTCAGATCACCGGTATCGATGATCATTTCCTTATCATACACGATATCCGCTGTCACCACAACGATCTTCTTATTATTCGCATATTCTTTCGCGATACTTGGATCTAATCCTAAGAATTCCTTTTCGCTTTCTTCATTCTGTTTTTCAATAAACTCTCTAAGATGTTCATTAGTTTTTGAATTGGCGATACTCAAACCACTCAACGCATGCATCGCAAAGGAATGATCCCAATGCCAATGGGTAATAACTGTCAGTTCCGGTAAAGGCAGACCATGATACTTCAGTGCTTCATAGAACTCATGCAGATGATCATCCGAATGACCCGCATCGATTGCGATCGAAAAACGCTGACCTTTTATATAACCAACACTTGGTCTGTCTCTTTCTTCTTCATAATCCGTATAGTATATACGTTCACTTAACTTATTCAGCTTCAACATCTTTTCTGTCCTTATATACTAAATAACAGTTTTTCTCTACGTTTTTATCCTTCAAGGGCAGATACTCCATTTCCCGCCCCTGATATATGCCACCGCACTTCTCAATAACTCTTTGGGAAGCTCTGTTTTCCTTGAAGACATCGATCTTTACTTTTTCATAACCTTTTTCAAACAGATATTCCAAAAGACACTTACAGGCCTCAGTCATGTAACCCTTATTCCAGTATTCTTTATTCAGGTTATAACCAATCACCGGCGTACCATTTGCTCCGTCAAGATAGCCGACCACATCGATCCCGCCGATCAGTTTGTGTGAATCTTTTTCTTCGATCGCAAAATTCAGGCGTTCCGGTTTTTCATATTCTTCAATCCATTTATTTAATATGGCCTTAGTCTCTTCGATATCTTTATGGGCGTTCCAGGTCAGATATTTTGTGACCTCCGGGTCAGAAGCCCAACCCTCGTACATCGCTTGGGCATCTTCTATTTCAAAAGGACGCAGAATAAGTCTTTCCGTTTCCAGGTAACACTTCATTATTCAAACAGTTTCTTAAGATTCACATCAAACGGCGGATAGACGATACCTTTATCCGTGATGATTGCCGTTAACAGTTCGTGATCTGTCACATCAAAGGCCGGATTGTAACACTTGACCTCTTTCAAAGCCATCGGCTCCTTATACCACATCGTCTTGATCTCTTCCGGATCTCTTTCTTCGATCCTGATCTCTTCCCCACTTGGGCAATTCATATCGATCGTTGACGTCGGACCGCAGGAATAGATAGGAATACCATAGTGTTTAGCTAAGATCGCCACGCCTGATGTGCCGATTTTGTTGGCGACATCGCCATTGGCCGCTATACGATCGCAGCCGACAAAACAAGCCTGGACCCAGCCATTCTTCATGACCAAGGAAGCCATATTGTCACAGATCAGCGTCACATCGACACCCGCCTTCTGTAACTCATAGGAAGTAAGTCTCGCCCCTTGTAATAAAGGCCTGGTCTCATCCGCATAGACTCTGAAATTAAGTCCTCTTTCTTTTCCTAACAAGACAGGTCCAATTGCCGTTCCATATTTGGAAGTCGCCATCGGTCCGGTATTACAATGCGTCAAAATGCCATCACCAGGTCTGATCAAAGAAAGACCGTATTCCGATACTTTATAGCACATCTCAATATCTTCGTTGTGGATATTTAAAGCTTCTTCTCTCATCAGCTCGATGATCTTATCCACATCGTTATTTTCATCGATGATCCTGAACATCCTGTGGATCGCCCAACTCAGATTTACTGCCGTCGGTCTTGAGGAGATCAGATATTCTCCATCAACATGTAACGCCTTCTTAAATGTCTCATAGTCAAGCTCTCTTTTTTGCTTGGCCAGGATATAAATTCCATAACCGGCACAGATACCGATAGCCGGTGCCCCTCTTACTGCCAGAGCCTTGATAGCCTCATACATCTTCTGACGATCATCCAGCTCCAGATATTCGACGTGATTAGGTAATTTTGTCTGATCCAAGATCACGACACAATTTTCATCAATATTCAGATGAACGCTGCCGGACATTCGATCTTCATTAGTCACGATCATATTGCCTTCCTTCTTTCTTGTCTTAATGATACAAAAGAAGAAGAACCATTTCCAGCGACAAAAGAAGGCTATCACAGTATAATTATCTCGAGGTGACGCTATGAAAACACTTTATTACAACGGCAATATCTATACAGGTAACGAATTCACACAAGGTTTTATTGTTGAAGACGGCTATTTTGTGAAGACCGGTAAAAATGAAGAACTGTTAAACGAAAATTATGATGAAAAAATCGATCTTAACAACAAGTTCGTCTGTGCGGGTTTCGATGATTCCCATATGCATCTTATCGGTTTAGGAAATACTTTAAACGTAGCCAAACTTAACGAACACTCCGATTCTTTAGAAGGCATGATCACCTATCTCAAAGAGTTCGCCAAAGATAAAAAAGCAGGCGGCTGGATCAAAGGCCGCGGCTGGAATCAGGACTATTTCACGGACGTGAACAGGATGCCCGATAAACATGATCTCGATGAAGTCTCCAAGGATGAACCGATCATCATTACCAGAGCCTGCGGACACTGCTGTGTGCTGAATTCCAAGGGTCTTGAGCTGGTCCATGTGGATGAAAACACCCCTGCCCCATTAGGTGGAGCTATTGATTTTGACAAAGGTCTGTTATACGACAACGCCATCGATATGATCGAAAAATACATTCCGGCTCCAAACAAAGAAGAGATCAAAGAGATGATCAGATCATCTTCAAAATTCCTAAACAGTTTCGGTATCACCTCCTGCCAGAGTGATGACTATTCAATGTTCAGACAGATCCCTTTTGAGCTCATCAATGAAGCCTATGATGAACTCAAAAGATCAGGTGAACTCACCGTCAGAGTCTTTGAACAGTCAAACTTCACAACGCTTGATGAACTTAAAAGATTTGTGGAAGCAGGCAATGTCACCGGTGTCGGAGACGATAAATTCAAGATCGGTCCTTTGAAGATGTTGGGTGATGGTTCACTCGGCTCAAGAAGTGCCAGTCTGAGCAAACCATATGCCGATGATCCATCACAGATCGGATTCTGTCTTTTCACTGATGAACAGATGAATGCGATGATCGATTACGCCAATGCCCACAATATGTCCGTCGCCGTCCATGCGATCGGTGATAAATGTCTTGATCAGGTGTTGAATGCGATCGAACTGGCTTTAAAGAATAATCCGCGCGAAGATCACCGTCACGGTATCGTCCATTGTCAGATATCCCGTCCGGATCAGCTGGACAAAATTGCGGAGCTGAAACTTCACGTCTATGCCCAATCGATCTTCTTAGATTACGACAACCATATCGTCGAAGCCCGAGTTGGAAAAGAACTGGCTGCCAGCAGCTACAGCTGGAAGACTTTGATGAATAAAGGTGTAAGTGTCTCTAACGGCTCCGATGCGCCGGTCGAGATCCCTGACGCCTTGAAAGGAATCGAGTGTGCGGTAACGAGAACTTCGATTGATGGTACCGGACCATATCTCCCGCATGAAGCCTTCAGCGTCAAGGAAGCGATCGATTCTTTCACTAAATGGTCAGCATACGCCAGCTTTGAAGAAGACTATAAAGGGCAGATCAAAGAAGGCTATCTCGCGGACTTCGTGATCCTTGATGAAGATCCGTTTAAAACCGAACCAAGAAAAATTCACAACATAAGAATAAACGCAACCTACCTGGGTGGAGATTGCGTCTATAAAGCTTAAATAAATCCTTTACGTTCCGGATCATCCTTGATCCGGACTTTTTTTATTACCTTGATCTTGCCTCTTTGTTCGATTATGTTGCGGCCCTGATAATACAGCTGAAAATTGTGATAGGCACCGATCATATTCGCATCATTGCCGAAGGCGCAAGGAACGACCTGCGGTTTATGGATGAAGAAACGCATCTTGCTTTTCATTTCCGCGAAGCAGTCTTCGATCTGTTCAAACAGAAGCTTCTGGGCACTGATCCCGCCACCTAAAGCAAACAGTTCCGGGTCAAAGATGATCTGCAGGTTATATAGCTGAATGCACAGTTCCATCGCGAATTCATGGATCGCTTCCAGAACTTTTTCGTTTCCTTCATTAGCCAGCGCAAATATCTCATGACCGCTCAACTTTTCATCACTGCCCAGTTTTTCCTGCACTCTTTCTCTTAAGGAATCAGCTCCGCACCGGCAACCCAAGGAAGCCGGAAAATCAGGCTCATGGTAATCAGTATTCACAAAAGAAAGTTCACCGGCTGAAAAATGTTTACCGTGTACAACTTCCCGATTAAAGACCAAACAGCCACCTACCGCATGACCAAGAGTTATGATGATACCGTCTTTGACATTCTTCAAAGCCCCATAACCCAGTTCCGCATAACCGGCTGCTTTCGCATCGTTTTCCACACAGATCGGTTTTCCGATCCTTTTCTCTAACAGTTCCTTCAGATTTACTTCATGAACGATCTTATCGTAAGCTCCACCGGTATAGAAATAACCGCTTTGCGGATCAATGATCCCGGGCATGGAGAAAGTAACACCGTCAACTTTATCTATATAACGATCAGCCAGCTGTCCCAGTGATTCGATATAAGCCTCTAGACTGCTGCCATCTGGCGTGTAGTTACCCTTTTCCGTAATGATCGTTCCAGACTCGATTATGGCATGTTTGACACTTGTACCACCGACATCGACACAAAGCAGTTTCATTATTTGTCTCCTTTTCCTGTTTCTATCATTATTATATAAGTTAAAATAGATATATGAGAGTAAAGCGCAGTCTGTTACTCAGTAATATTCTTATAATAGAGATTTTTCTAATCTCTTTTAATATCGCCTCCATGGTCTCTGACCGCACTAACGCCAGGATCTTAAAAACCATGGAAGCCGAGCCTTTATTTTCTCTTACGGCTCCATCAAGACTTGTCAAAGACGAAGTCAGTTTCCCGAGTGTCGCTGAACTGATCAAAGCCAACAATTCCGATCTCAACTATGTGGCCAAGATCGAAGAAGAAGGAACCCTGATGTATTCATGTCGTTCCGGTGCCTATCGTTACGGCCCTTCGATCATCACCTATGATGACGGATCAATAGACGCCTGGTTCTCCGCTCCGGGAAACAATTCAACGGAATGGGATTATATCTCATACCGTCACTATGAAAACGGGGAATGGGGAGCGGAAAAGATCGTCCTTAAACCAAACAAGAACTCCAAGGACCGCTGTTCGTGCTGCGACCCGGGAGTCATCTATTTCAATGATTACTATTATCTGGCCTATACCTCAACCGCTGATTATGCCCGCAAGGGCATGAACAACTCGGCCTTTGTCGCCCGCAGTAAAAACCCGCAAGGCCCTTATGAGAAATGGAACGGCAAGGGCTGGGGTGGCAACCCTGAACCGATCATCGCTTATGAAGATGATCCGAACGGCTGGGGCATTGGCGAAGTAAGCTTTGTCATAAAAGACAATGAACTCTATATCTACTACACCTACTTCAATACGACCGGCGGATCAACGATGCTGGCGAAAGCCAAACTGACCGAAAACTGGCCAAACACCATCAGAGAAGTTGGCATGGCCTGTCCGCGCAGAACCAACGATTCTATTGATGTCGTTTATTGCGAGCAACTGGATAACTTTTTAGCCTTTGCGATTGATAATCGCATGGACCAGTCCTCAAGACTGATCGTCTATGAATCAGATGACGGCCAGGAATTCTCCAAAGTCGGGGTCAAGAAAGACGGCATCGAAGATTTTGCCCATAACCTCGGAATCTCTAAAGATGTGCAGGGTCATATCTCTTTAGATGATGATCTGATCATCGGCTATGCTTATGGTCGTTACTGGGGACGCTGGTCAGCCGTCTTCAAAAACATGGAACTCATAATCCGCAGGGATGCATAAATAATGTATAAAGATGTAATAGTCGGAAATATCTGTTCTATCCTGGCGATGCTGTCAGACTCTTTTTCTTCGACCCGCAAGACCAGAAAAAACATCATGCTGGCGCAATGCCTGTCCTGCTTCTTTTACTTTATGGCAGGAATAGTATTAAAGGGTTACAGTGCCGCAGTACAGAACGCCGTAGGTATTATCCGCAACCTGACTGCCATTCCCGAAAAGTCTCATAAATGGCTGGAATATTTACTGATCTTTCTGGCTATATTCCTGGGCATCTATTTCAACAACCGCGGCTGGCTCGGCCTTTTACCGGTCATCGCCAATCTGGAATACTCGATTGCAGTGTTTAAATTCAAAAATGATCAGCGCAAACTCAAGATCGCCTTTGCGATAAACATGCTGCTGTTTGCGATATTCGATATCTTTATCTACAACTTCGTTGGATGCATCAGTTCAACGGTCGTTTTCATCACTACGATGATCGCTGTGTTCAAAGAAAAACCAGCTGATTTTGAAAACCAGTAATTTCTATCATTTTTTTGCGTTGGTTTTATCCTTTAAAATACTTTATCAATATATCTTTGATATAGTGATATCTTCTTGCATAAGTGTTTTTGACTCTGATCAATTCAAAGTTGTGTTCACGACAAATTGCTTGTTTTGTTTCGTCACGATGCTTAACAACTTCATCATCAAAGTGTTCTTTACCATCTAACTCAATAGCTAGTACCGGTAATTCTTCTTTTTGTACTTTTCTAAAAACAACAAAATCAAAACGTCCTCTGTAGAAATAATCTTGATGAGAGATATTGTTTATAAATATCTGAGAAATTGGAACTTCTTTTCGAACGACAAATTTTGATCCGTCCTGAAAAGCGTTATCCAAAGCAAGATTCAAACTGTTCATAAACGCCGTTTCTGTTTCTGTGCTATAAGGCCTTATTCCAAGCGCACGAGATTCAACGAAACGTTGTGCGACCTTGTATTGCCCAGAGGTCTTCATATACTGATATAAGTCATATAGATCATCTTCGTTTGAATCATGAAGTCTATTTATATCTTTTTCACTTGTAAATAAAACCAATTGATGCTTTGCTCGAGAAGTTGAAACATTAATTAATTCTTTGTTGTTTTTTAACCAGTTATACGTCTGCGGTTGAGTTTTGTTTGTGAGCGATAAAGAAAACAGGATAACATCTTTTTCGTCGCCTTGAAAAGCGTGGACCGTTCCGCACTCAACATCTTTTATATTATTTAATTCCAGCTCTTTGTTGATTAGTTCTTTTTGTTTAACAAACGGAGTTATCACACCAATTTTCTTGTCTCTGTTTGCTTTGATATACTCTATAATCGCTTCTGCTTCTCTCGGAGCAGTGTTCTTTTTTGTGCTCGTGTTTTCTGGAACATCAACGTAAACCAAAGGATTTTCATTAACCATTTCTCCAAACATTTTGAGTTTGTTGTTATAGTACTTTCTGTTATTAAAACCTATTATCTTTGGATCACATCTATAGTGATAACTTAACAAAACTTCATCGCTTATTGCATCACATGCAAGATAAGTTTTATAAATTGAGCTATCACAATAATCGTATTCTTCAGTTACTCCATATTTCTTTCTGAGTTCTTTACTTTCGTTTGGACTTAAAATAATGACCGGCTGTAACTGTTGCGGATCTCCAACCAATAGCAAGCTTTTTCCTCTTATAATCGGAACAAGAGACATTGCCGTATTGCATTGGCTTGCTTCATCAATTATTGTTATATCAAAATATGGTTCCGGTTCTCCAAGTTTATGAGCAGATATGCAAGTTGTAGCAACAATTGGAAAAATCTGAATAAATTTTTTTAACTTTTCTGGGGTTGAAAGATAATGATTAAACTCTTTTAACCTTTCTTTTTCATCATTTATATATAATATGTTTTTTAAATCTCTGTTTTTATTTTCTGATATTTTTTTGATATTTTTGATCGAGGCGTAATTAAGATATGTCATCAATGCATTGTTGTCATTTTCTATATATTTCAAAGCCTCTTTAATATCAAAATCGCCGAGTTCTTTCAATCGTTCATCAACATCATGAAGCTGACCAGTTTGAATACTGACTTGGAAATTCATTTGAGTGTTTTTTCTGAGCAACTGTTCAATAGTATCTCTTCTCTCCAACAGGTCAATCCTTTCTTCGTACTTTTCCAAAAACTCTGAAAGCTGTTTTGCCTGTTTCTTACGTTCATTCAAATTCCTTTCCTGATATTCCTCAGACACATTAATATCTTTTACAGATTCATAAAGCTGTTTAATCTGTTTTAAAGAATTTTGAGTTTCATAATTATTTCCTAATCTTATGATAGGAAATGGAATTTTAAAGCCTTTAAATGTAAGCTTCTTTAATTTATCAGCGACTTCATCTATTGGGTGATTGTTGTATGAAGAAAACAGAACGGTTCTATCATTAAAAAATGATGTAAGGATGATATTGATGATTGTTTTTGTTTTTCCGGTGCCCGGTGGCCCTTGAACATAAGAAATAGGATAGCGCATAGCATGGTTAATAGCTAATAACTGATCCATATTAATTTGTTTATCTAAAAGGATTATTGAGTATTGTCTTCTGCTTCGCGTATGCGAGGTCAGTTCACCAAAGAAAGCCTTTATTGGAGGAGTAACCTCTTCTTGGTTTTCTGACTGATACATCCTCATAATTCCGCTGTATTCCTGGTTAAGATCTAATATTGGCTTTCTCCCAATCTCAATTACATATGGAAGATCATCAACCGTTACTTCTGGATTGTTTTCCGAAATTATGTTTCTGATTGTTTCAGCATTATCTGCAAAATTGTCTAGCAGATATAATTCTTCTGCATCCATAAACTGCCTGATGCTTTGCTGTTCTCCATCGACTGTAAACTCTGTGCAGACAACTATTTCGCCATCTGCTTTTAGCGTCCTGTTTACGACATCCAATCTAAGTGGCTGGTAAGCAAGGACATAAATACCTTTAGAATAATTGATGCTTAGAAGATTTAAACCGAGTTGAATGGTTTGATACTGAAATACATTTTCATTAGTTGTTTTCTTCTGAAAACCATGAATTATCTGATCGAATTGTTTTTCGTTAAGCGTTAAAGTATCTTTCCCTAATCTTTCATCATCTAATTGATCAACTAGAATAACATTTGTTTTATAAGGCGCTTGATCTAGTTTGTTGCACAAACTTAAGTAATTGAGAATTTTTAAATTTACTACATCAGAAAAAATAGAATAGTATTTTTCAGGATTATTCCTGATATCTTCAACAAGTTCTTTCTGTATCGGAGTATAAGTACCTTCAATTACTTTTGCACTTAAAATCCTGTCGATAGATAAAGTCAGAGTAGCAGTTTCATAGGTTCTCAGATGCATTCCATCGGCAATAATCTTTCCATGAACAGGATCTAATTCTTTTATTGCAATCCAATATTTAGTAGTTTCATCTTTTTTATTATGGTATTCAATATACAGCCAATTTCCTTCGTGGATTGCTCTGAATAACTCCCTGGAAATATTTTTCATAATTTTATTGTACTCGATAAGCATTTTATTATTCTTAGTAAATTTTTCGATGATTTATATAAAAAGATGTTCATCTTAATGACAAACATCTTCGTTTTTATATCGTTTTTTTAAGCTTCCGCTTTTGGTACTTCCAGGTTTCCACCCATGAAGGTCTCAGAAATTCTTCTCACCTCATCAACTTCTGCCTTGAAGGCTTCAACGATCTTCGGATCGAAATGATTACCTGAACCTTCTTCGATGATCTCCATCGCTTTTTCAAAAGAGAACGGTTCCTTGTAGCTACGTTTTGATACCAGGGCATCAAAGACATCGGCTACCGCCATGACCCGGGCTGACAGCGGAATATCTTCGCCATCCAAACCATACGGATAACCCTTGCCATTCCATTTCTCGTGGTGGTAAGTCGCCAGGTTCTTGGCTTCCTTGAGATAAGATGAATCGGCTGCGACCAGATCGATCGCCTGTTCTATGATCTCTTTACCCGCAATGGTATGTTTCTTGATCTCATTGAATTCTTCATCCGTCAGCTTGCCCGGTTTATTCAGGATCGCATCCGGTACCTTGATCTTACCAATATCATGTAAAGGCGCTGAGTTGACGACATCCTCAATATAATCATCAGTAAGCAGTTCAGGATACAAACCCTGTTTTCTCAGATGATCAAGAATGACACGGCAATAGGCTGCTGTCTTACGGACGTGGTCACCGGTACACTGGTCACGGCTTTCGACCATATCAGCCAGTACCAGGATCAGACCATTCTGCATCTTGTTTATCGCCTGAGCCTGTTTCTGCGTTTCCGCAATGTATTTGACTGTTTCCTCGATCGTCATCGAGAAAGAGTCATACAGATTCTCTATTTCATCACCGGTCGTGATCCGCAGATCTTTGAATCTATCGGCATTCTCTTCGATCTCGCCTTCATTCTTATACGCAAATCTCATAGCCGCTAAAGACATCGTATTGATCGGCAGGATCAGGTTGTATTCGGCCAGCCACAAGCCGATCGTAATGATCATCAGGAAGAAACCCAAGAACATCGAGATGACTTTAACTAAGAAGCTTATTTCGTTGAGAGTTACTTCCTCCATGGAGATATCGACACAGGCATAAGCCTGAGTAATGCCTCGACTGTCAACGATCGGTTCATACACAGTCAATAACCAGCCAAAAGTCTCATCAGAAACGATCGGTCTGATCTCCTTACCGGCGATCAGGTCATCGAGATATGGTGCAAAGGCTTCATCAAACTCCACGATATCGCCCGGATCTCCACCCGGCGTATCTTCAGTATCCAGGTCAAAGACGACATGACAGCCATCTTCCAGGATCTTATAGACATAGACATATTCAATTTCATGAGAACTCTGACGGACCTTCTGAAGCTGTCTTTCAACAGCAGCATAACCTTCGGCGCTTTCCCCTTCTTCCAAATAACGGTTGATGTCATCGCCATTGATAATGGTTGCAGCCAGACCGGCTACACCGATACCCATCTGGGTGTGTTCATCAATAGTTGCTCGACGATAAAGGGTAAAACTGATACCGGTCGTGATCGCCGCAATAAATAAAGTCGCAATAACGATCAGTAACAGTATCTTGGAACGAAGCGACATGGCTTTGGATTGTGACTTATTAGCTCTGATCTGATCTTCTTCCGATAGCGGTTTCTGATGCCAGGAATGGAATTCCAGATTATTACCGAAACGTTTATTGACAAGCTGCAGAATGAAATAAACAATGACCAGCGAAACAAATTTATCCGCCAGGTCAATGATCATATCCGAAATAAACTGCGCAAAAAACAGACTCAGATTGCCTGATTGATATAAAGTTCTGGCCAGACCTAAAGATATGCCTTCCCCAAAACCAAAACCGTAGATCAGATAAGTCAGGATCGAACCGAGAGCTCCGCCAATGATCGCCAATGGGAAAGTCAGCAACAGCGCTTTCCATATAGATCTGAAATAACCGCGTCTGGCGTAAAAAGCAGCACATAGACCGATCAGGACCGAGAGAAGCGTATAGTAAGCATTTGCCGGATCATTCAGCGCATTGATCATGTTGGAAAGGAAACCGACTATGGCACCCGGCAGATAACCACCGGTCGCTGCGATCAGGATCGTACCGATACAATCCAAAAATAACGGCAGTTTCAAAGCCTTAGCCAGCTGCGCTCCACCGATATTGATTGCTATTCCACAGATGATCAGTATTATGACACTGCTGAATATGCTTTTATAATTATCCTCGGTTATTTTCATATCTATATTATACAATTGTATTTTTTATAACTTACTTAATATAATTATTATATGAACGGTAATTATACCTTCTTTTATGTTGAGGCAAACCTCTTCTGTGTTGTCCTGTTTGTGATCATGCTGGTAAGAAGCCTGCTTGGCGTCGACAATCAGATCAAACAGCGTTTTTTCAATATCGTTCTGCTCTTACATATCTGCTACTTCATCAATGACTCCTTGTGGATCCTCATTATGAATGAATATCTGCCAAGAAACAGGATCACAGTCTCATTCGCCAATCTGCTCAACGCCATTTATCTGCTTGGTTTAGCGTGTCTGTTTTATATCTATATTGAACTCGAACATAAAAACCCAAAACTTGAAGATAAAAAGATCCGTAATTATATCCAGCTTCCGGCTATTGTATTCTCGATCTTACACGTCATCTTATTCCTGTTCTTCAACAAGACCATGATCGACGATGAATTAAACGTCACGATCTTCTATTATGGACTGTTTGTTCTGATCCCGACGATCTATCTGATGATGGCCTGTGTCAGATCGATCATGAGAGCCTTTGACCCGCAGAATATCGCCTACCGTGCCAAATATCTGGCGACTTCGCTTTATTGTATCGGTGTATTTGTTTTTGGCATCTTTCAGACCATGGGACTTGAGATCCCGGTGTTCTGTTTCGGACTCACGATCACAATGGTCTATCTCTATCTGACCTCACTTGATGATCTGATCTCGATCGATCCTCTGACCGGCCTAAACAACCGTGCTCAGCTCAACCGTTATGTCTCGCAGGAAATCCAGCACTCCGATCCGGAAAAGAAAGAACACAGTGTCATCATGCTGGATCTCAACGACTTCAAATCGATCAACGATATCTATGGTCATATGGAAGGTGATAAAGCCCTGGTCAAAGCTTCAAACATCATTAAAACGACCTGTGGCAACGATCCTTTAAGGCCATTCATTGCCCGCTATGGCGGTGATGAGTTCATCATCATCTGCAAGACCGACAACGAAGAAGATGTAGTCAGACTTATCAAAAATATCCAGAAAGCCTTCAAAGAAGCCAATGATAAATCTGAAACGCTTTATTCCTTAAGTGCGGCTATCGGTTTTGCTTCCTTCAAAGGAACCATCAATTCTTACCAGAAAGCCGTGGAAAGAGCTGACAAGCGTCTTTACTTAAACAAAGAAGACTATTACGAAGCACAGCTGAAGAATGGAAAATAAACAATATCTCAGTGAACAGATCATTACCTACATCGGTAATAAAAGGGCACTGTTAAAGCAGATCGACGAAAAGATCACTGAGGTTAAAAGACTATCAGATAAAGAAAAGATCACCGCCTGTGATCTTTTTTCCGGCAGCGGCATCGTCTCCCGCTTGCTTAAGCAGCATTGTTCAATCTTGCTTGCCAACGACTTGGAAGCCTACAGCGAAGTCATCAATAACTGCTATCTTACAAATAAATCAGAATTTCCTGAAGAAGATTTTGATCATTATCTGAACGTCTTAAACAAAGCCATCAAAGATAAACCGATCGAAGGTATCATCACTAAATATTACGCTCCCAAAGACACCAACGATGTCAAAGAAAACGAAAGATGTTTCTATACTCATGAGAATGCGGTTCTGATTGATTCCTACCGCTACTACATCGATGAACTTGTCCCGGAAGATCTAAGAGTATTCTTCATGGCCCGTCTATTGACGGAGGCTTCGATCCACACCAACACTTCCGGTGTCTTTAAAGGCTTCTACAAAAACAAGAAGGGCATCGGCCAGTTCGGCGGTGAAGGAAGAAATGCGCTGAGCAGGATCATGGGCACTATAAAGATCGACCGCCCTGTCTTAAGCAACTACGAATGCGATCACACCGTATTCAGACAAGACGCCAACCTGCTTGTGAAAAAACTGATGCCTCTGGATCTGGTCTATATCGATACGCCTTATGATCAGCACCCTTACGGTTCCAACTATTTCATGTTGAATCTGATCTTAGAAAACAAGCTTCCGGAAAATGTCTCCAGAGTATCCGGCATCCCGTCTGACTGGAACCGTTCTTCCTACAACAAAGCCAATATGGCCTTAAGCACTATGGAAGATCTTATTTCCCATATCTATTCCCGTTTCGTTCTGATCTCCTACAATAACGAAGGTTTCATTCAGAAAGAAGAAATGGAAAACATGTTAATAAAATATGGCCATCTTATTACCGATGCCGTAAAATATAACGCCTTCAGAGGTTCTAGAAATCTTTCTGAAAGAAGTATCTATACCAATGAATATTTCTTCCTGCTAGAGAAGGATCTTTAGAGTTTGTCGTATTTGGTATTCCTGCCTTTAGCTTTATCCACCGGATACTTCTCAATATTTTTATCCATTTTCTTATCTGTTATATCGATCAGATCTACATCCAACCTGTCCGCCATATCGACCAGATAAGTAAAGACATCAGCCATCTCTTCACATACCGCTTCTTTATCAAAATTCTCATTGTCCCATTGGAAACATTCCAGCAGTTCACCTGCTTCTATACTTACCGATTTAGCCAGATTGGCTGGTGAATGAAACTGATCCCAATCGCGATCTTCATTGAATTTTCTGATCTTTTCCAATAACTGTTCATATCTGTTCATAGCCGATACCTTCTTCATTAATAGTATATATTCTCTCAATTATATATTGACGTTTAATATCATCCTCTTTTGAAAAAAGATATAAAATAGAAATAGTTATGAATCAGACCAGAGTCATAAAATTTTCATTCGTCATCCTGCTTGTCAGCTTCTTACTGTCAACTATCATTTCACTTGCCTCCTTACATTCTATGGCAGTAAACAATCAGCGGGAAATGAATAAGGTACTGGCTGCTCAGATCTATGACACAATCTCTATCGAACTTGGCGAGCCGATGATCGTTTCAAAGACAATGGCCAATGACTATTTTCTGATCGACATGTTGAAAAATGAAAACCGTCTCTCTGATGAATCCCTAAACAAAAATATCCAGAGCTATCTTCTGGGCATTAAAGATGGACTAGATTTTGAGTCGGCTTTTCTGATCTCTGATCACAGCCGTAAATACTATTCTTATCAGGGTGTCCACCGTATCATCGATCCGACACATAATGAAGCCGATAAATGGTATAACGATTTTCTGGCTTCTGATGAAATATATTCCTATGATGTGGATAACGATCAGGTCAATCAGGGTGCCTGGACCGTTTTCACTGATGCCAAGATAATCGATAAAGACAGCGAGAAACTTTTGGGTGTCTGCGGTGTCGGCTTCCATATGAAAAAGTCTCAGGAACTGTTCTATGCTTTGGAAGATGAATATCATGTAAAGATCGATCTGATCGATGCCAACCACCTGATCCAGGTCGATACTGATCTCAATAATGTGGAAAAGACCTATCTGAATGAGATCGATCTCGAGAGTGCTTCCAAGAATGAATACAGCTATCAGGATCTGGGTGGCGGCCGCTATGCGGTAACCAAATATCTTGATAATATCGGCTGGTATCTGGTCGTCCAAAACGTCGATACTACCGAAAGAAGTACCTATCTGAATCTGGTCCTCATGAACGTTGCACTGTTTGGACTGGT
>JAFRJA010000115.1 GCA_017432545.1 Erysipelotrichaceae bacterium | reverse complement strand
TTCTATGAAGGATATGACCATGAGATACATGAGGTCTATGTCTATGGATTTGAATAATAAAAATTTTGATGAAAAGATCGAAGAGTTACTGAATAAACCGTATGCGGTCATCGATTTTCTGCCGGAGCAGCTAAAAGAAGAAAAGGGTGACAATTACTTTAAGGTCGAACAGTTTTTTCTGGAAAAAAAGAATAAAGAAGGTTTATACAGGCATTTTGCGTACTTTATAATTAAATTAAGCAGTTACTATGATCTTGTTATAAATCATAACGAAAAGACAATAAGCGATTATGAGATGAGTGATATCTGTGATCTGTTTGTAAATTCCGGTCAAAAGACATGTTTGAATATCTTGTTAACTGAAAAAGAGTGTCTGATCAGTTTTATCGGGAATGATCTGTATCTGAGTGTTTATAACGCTGATGATAAACTTAAGGAGCTGATGAAGAAACTGGCAATGTCTGAAGGGCTGTTTCTGAGATAAGAGATATGAAATACAGTGATGATACAAGAGACTTTGTCTTATTAAGCAATATCGTGGAAGACGTCATTGAAGAGGCGCGTTATTTTTCGACATTTAACTTTATCGGTGATCGGATCGATGGTTATGAAGAACCCGTTATTATAACGACCGGAAAACTGGCTTATGAGTTGAAAAACGCCAGTAAGGAATTTGTGCAAAGAGGTTATCGTTTAAAAGTCTATGATGCCTACAGACCGTTTCAGGCTGTTTCACATTTTGTCAGATGGGCTGAAAACACTGATGATATACGGATGAAGGAATACTTCTATCCCAATCTTGATAAAGCTGTACTTCTGAAGGAAGGATATATTTCGGATCATTCCGCCCATTCCAGAGGAAGCGCGATCGATCTGACCCTGTTTGATATGAAAAAGGGAAAAGAAGTCGATATGGGTGGTCTGTTCGACCTGTTTGAGCAGTCGAGCCATTCTGACTATAAAGATATTACCGATGAACAATACGCAAACAGGATGTTACTGAAAGAAGTGATGTGTGAAAACGGTTTTGAAGGAATCAAAGAAGAGTGGTGGCATTTTATCTTAAAAGATGAACCATACCCTGATACTTATTTCACTTTCCCGGTGAACAGTAAATTTTTTGAAGGATAAGGAGTGAGAGATGCTGGAAACAAGACTGAAAAGATCTGATATGATAGGCTGTGTCCTGTGTAAGGATGCGCCATGTTCATCAGCGTGTGAAAAGATCGATCCGGCCAAGGTACTCAGAAGTATCTGGTTTGATAATGAAGACGGAGCAGCTGCTGTTTTTCCAGCTGGTAATCCGTGTTTATACTGTTCTGCGCCATGCGAAGAAAAATGTATCAGCAGACATAAAGTTCCTATCAAGGAACTCATGTACATCCTTCATGATGAAGTCAAACCAAGCATAGATATCAGGATGCCCCAAGATGAAGACCGTTTAAAGACGGATATCTGCGGTATTGAGCTGGAGAATCCTTTCCTGCTTTCTTCTTCTGTCGTGGCCAGTACCTATGATATGTGTGCCAGAGCTTTTGAAGCCGGATGGGCGGGTGTGTGTTTCAAGACGATCTGCTCTTTGGATATTCATGAAGCTTCACCGCGCTTCTCGGCGATCAAGGGCGTGAATGGGGAAATCGTCGGTTTCAAGAATATCGAACAGTTATCCGACCACAGCGTTGAAGAAAACATGGAGATCTTCAGAAGACTTAAAGCCAAGTATCCGCACAAATTCATACTGGCTTCGATCATGGGCCAGAATGATGAAGACTGGGAGAGACTCGCGAGACTCTGTGAAGAAAACGGAGCGGATGCGATCGAGTTGAATTTCTCCTGTCCGAATATGATGGAGGAAGGACTGGGTTCTGATATCGGGCAGTCGCCTTTGTTTATTGAAAGATTCACAAAAGCAGCCAGAAAGGGTACCAAGATCCCGATCCTGGCCAAACTCACCCCGAATGTCATGGATATGTCGCCGGCCGGGGAAGCCGCATTAAGGGGCGGAGCAGATGGTTTGGCGGCGATCAATACGATCAAGAGTATCATCGGTGTCAATCCACATACCTATGTATCGGCTCCGGCAGTACACGGCAAGTCTGCAGTAGGTGGCTATTCCGGCCAGGCGGTCAAGCCGATCGCTTTACGCTTTATCGCCGAACTCGGCCAGAATGAAAAACTCAAAGGCATGCATATAACGGGCATGGGCGGTATCGAGACCTGGAAGGATGCTCTGGAGTTTATTCTGCTAGGTGCCGGCAGTGTACAGGTCACGACGGCAGTCATGCAATATGGATATAGAATTATCGATGATCTGAAAAGCGGTCTCAATTATTATCTGGCTGATAAAGGTGTCAATTCCTTGTCCGAGATCATAGGCCTGGGTCTTGATTCCTTAAGCAGTACTACGGATGTACTGGAGAGAGATTCGATCATCTTCCCGAAGTTTCACCGCGAAAAGTGTATCGGTTGCGGACGTTGTGTGATCTCATGTAATGACGGTGGACATCAGGCGATAACTCTGGATGAGAACCGTCGTCCGATCTTGAACGGCGCTAAATGTGTAGGCTGTCATCTGTGCAAGCTGGTCTGTCCGCAAGGGGCGATCGTTTCTTCCAGGAAACGGATATACAGACAGAAATAATCATTTAAAAAGCTCATTGGTTCAATGAGCTTTACTCTTTCTTAAGGGCATCCACATGATTCAGGATCACCGGTATGACGATCGGGTTGCGATTGGTCTTTTCATATAAGAAAGGTTCCAATGTATTTTTAATGCAGTTCTTCAGATCACCAAAGGTGACTTTCTGTTTCATCGCATTGCGTAAAGCATCATAGACGAGTGCTTCCGCTTCCTTGATCAGGGTCTGTGAATCTTTGAGATAGACAAAACCTCTGGAGACGATACCCGGTCGGCACAGTATCCGGTTGGTGCGTGAATCGATACAGACGACTACTGCTACCAAACCATTATCGGCCAGGATCTTGCGGTCTTTTAGTACTGAAGTGGAAAGACCGGAGATATCATTGCCGTCGACATAGATCGCGTCGGTCTGGATTCGCGTATTGGAGCGGTAGACTTCACCTTCATGTAAGACCAAGGCGTCGCCATTGGCACAGATGAAGCAGTTTTCTCTTGGAATACCGGTCTCAACAGCCGAATCAACGTGCAGTTTCAGCATCTTGTATTCACCATGTATAGGCATGAAGTATTTTGGTTTGATCAGCTGTAACATCAGTTTCTGTTCTTCTTTAGAGGCGTGTCCGGTCGTGTGCAGAGATGACAGCGTCGAGTTCTCCAGTACTCTGGCGCCGTTACGCATCAGCTGGTTGACGATACCGCTGATATTGATCGCATTGCCCGGGATTGCGCTGGAAGAAAAGACGACCGTATCACCCGGGATTATCTTGACGTATTTGTGGGAACCGTTGGCTATCCTGCTTAAAGCTGCCAGGGCTTCACCTTGTGAACCCGTACAGATGATGCACAGTTTCTCCGGTGGATATTGATTTACTAACTCGGAAGAAATAAAGGTATCTTCCGGGACATCGATCGTTTTCATCTGTAAACCGATCTCCACGACATTTTCCATCGAACGGCCAAAGACGACGACTTTACGGCCATTTTTCTTGGCTGCTTTGATGATCTGGGCAAGTCTGTTTACATTAGACGCAAAGGTCGAGATCAGAATTCGACCGGTGGTCTTATTCATGATGTCGTTGATCGCTGAAGCGACCTGTTTCTCGGAGATCGAGAAACCGTCAACTTCCGCATTGGTGGAATCAGACATCAGAAGGGTAACTCCGGCGGCGCCGATATAGGCCATCTTCTGATAATCGGAGTTCTGACCGACCGGTGTCAGGTCGAATTTGAAGTCACCGGTTTCCACGACTCTGCCGTTTGGGGTATTGATCAGCACACCCAAAGAATCCGGGATCGAGTGGACGGTATTGAAGAAACCAACGCGGAAATGATCGGGCTGGATCGCTGAATCTTCATTGATCTCGATTACTTCCGTAGCCGCGAGCCTTCTTCTTTCCTGCAGTTTCTTTTCGATCAGGGCTTTGGCAAATCTTGGCGCATAGATCTTTTTGATCGGGCACGTCAGAAGTAAGAAGGGGATACCGCCGATATGGTCTTCATGGCCATGGGTGATGATCAGGGCCTTGACCTTGTCTTTATTCTTGATCAGGTGGGTATAGTCAGGAATGACATAGTCCACACCTAAAAGTTCATCATCGGGGAATTTGACGCCCGCATCGATGATGATGATCTCATCGTCGTGTTCGAAGCAGTACATATTCTTGCCTACTTCACCAAGTCCGCCTAAGGCATAGACAAGTGTATCTTTACTTGGATCGTAATTGGCGCCGTTATAGGCAGACGAAGAATTATTGGCTGGAGAAAAAAGTTTTTTAATAATCATTCAGTCCTCCTGAAAAGTTTCAATTATATGTCATAATTAAAAGCTTTATTTTATAAAATAAGAAACTTATTCAATAACAAGAGCATCAGGATCCTTGTAGAAAGGATCGGCCTTATTAATGTGGTCATAGAAAAGGATGCCCTTGAAATGATCTAATTCATGCTGAAGCACGATGGCCAGATAGCCGTCAGCTTTGATCAGGATATCCTTATCCTGCAAGGCGTCATAGGCTTTGACCTTAACTCTGGCTGAGCGGTAGATGTATCCCTGATGTTCTTCGACAACACTCAGACAGCCTTCTCCTGATTCAAGATAGGCTTTTTCCAGAGAGTTGGAAACGATCTTGGGATTGACCAGCGCGTATTCACATACTTTATTGCCTTCGGCGTCCTTTAAAATGATCGCCGTCATCTTCTTGGGGATACCGATCTGGATTGCACTGATCCCGACAGCCGGACGCAGATTTTCTTTTTCCGCTATCTCTTCAACCGTCGAATCATCGACGTATTTGAGCATCTGCATCAGTACGGCACGTTCATCTTCTTTCAAGGGTAAGGCAACATCAACAGACTTCTGTCTGATCAGACTGTCATCATCCTTGATTATTGTGTCGTTGTTTATCAGCATATATAAATAATAACATATTTCTTATGTTAAAATGTTTTTGTGCGAAACAAATTCAAAATTGCAGTAGGCGACTTGCGCATAACGATAGCCGCTGTTCTGCTGCTTATATACGGGTCGATGATGGTGGCTTCCGCCGAAATGGGCAACAGCGCCGGTGATACATCCTATCTGATCGATATCGTCATCCATCAGATCGGCTTTGCGATCATTGGCGTCATTGTCTATTTTGCCTTAGTCAATGTGCGTATAGTCAGACTGGCACCCTTTATCTACTATGCCGGCTTCTTTGTTGTAGCGGCTTTTTTATTGCTGTGCCGTCTGTTTGCGCCGGTGGGCGGTGCCTATGCCTGGATCCCGATTCCGGGTATCGGTACGATCCAGCCTTCGGAATTTGCCAAGGTGTTCATGATCTTATTTGCGGTCAAGACGATCGGTATCGATCATGATGAAGATAATGTCAAATACTTCTGGATCTTCATGATCGCTGCTTTTATCATGTTTTTCATCATCTTCAAGATCCAGCACGACTTCGGTTCGGCGATCGTTCTGTTTCTTATCTGCTACTGTATCGCTTTCATTCCGGCTTATAAGGAATTAAAGAAGATCCATATCTGGATGCTGATACTGATCGTTGTGGGCATCGTTGGAGCGATGATCCTGTTAAGTCCGCCGGTCACTGAATTGCTGAAGAAACATTCCGATAACTATATGATCGGCCGCTTCTTAGCTTCCGCCGACCCATTCCTGTATCAGTATGATAACGGCTATCATCTGATCATGTCGCTGGTGTCATTCGCTAATGGCGGCTGGACGGGTCTTGGCTATGGCAATTCCATTCACAAATACATGAACTTCCCGAATCCTTCCAATGACTTCATTTTACCGGTCATCGTTGAAGAGTTCGGCATTATAGGTTTCCTGGTGCTGATCATCCTGTATGGCGTGATGCTGTATCCGCTTATCGCGGGATCTTTAAGGACCAAATACCTGGCTTCCAAAATTATCTTTTTAGGTGTCTTTATCTATTTTATTGCTCACTTCATTCTGAATGTCGGCGGTGTCTCAGGTCTCATACCTTTGACCGGTGTGCCTTTGCTGCTGATCTCATCTGGCGGATCTTCTTTAGTCGCTTCGATGGCAGCTTTGGGTATCGCTCAGAATGAATTAAGGCGAAACAAGATGGTCAGACATGAGAATAATAGCGGGGAAATACAAAAACACACCACTAAAGACGCTCGAAGGTAAGCAGATCACAAGACCTACCAGAGGAATCGTTCGAGAGGCTTTATTTTCCAGTATCGTGATCTATTCCGATACGCTTTTTCTCGATCTTTTTTCCGGTTCGGGAGCGATCGGTATCGAAGCCTTATCCAGAGGTGCACAAGATGTCATCTTTAACGATATGAATCCCGAAGCTGTAAAGATCATAAAAGCCAATCTCGATAAGGTAAAAGAAAACAGGACAGTCTATAATCTTGATTATCGAAACTGTCTCAAGAAAAAAGAAAACACTCAATTTGATTACATCTATTGTGACCCGCCTTATGATTTCAAGGGTTATGAAGATATCTTTTTTGATATCCACCGTTATAACAATCTTTCTGATGAAGGTATAATAATCTTAGAAGTAAGCAAAGACAGGAATTTGGATGATAAATATCTTGTCTATCATAAATATAAAGAGAAGCATTACGGGGCAAACAAGCTGCTTTATTACAGGAGGGACAGCTTATGATCAAAGCGATTTATCCGGGTACTTTTGATCCGATCACTCTGGGTCATCTTGACGTGATTTTAAGAGCGGCCAGGATCTATGACCATCTGATTATTGCCGTGATGGAAAACAAAAAGAAGACCTGCACCTTTTCCAAAGCCGAAAGAAAAAAACTGATCGAAGAATGTGTAAAGGGAATCGATAATGTGGAAGTAGTAGTAGGTGAAGGGCTGACTGTCGATCTGGCAAAAGAACACGGCTGCAAGATCATCGTCAGAGGTATCAGAGCGGTTTCAGATTATGAATCGGAACTGGCTTTGGCGACTGCCAATATGAGTCTTAATAATGAGATCGAGACGGTCTTTATGGTGTCCAAACCGGAACTGTCGTTCTTATCGTCATCGATCGCAAAAGAAATAGCTTCCTTTAATGGGGATATCTCCGATATCATTCCACCGCAGATAATAAAGGAAGTAGCTGAAAAGCTCTATGTTTGATCGTTAAGATCATTGTATAGGGGTTGTTTTTTTATTTTTTTTGGACTTAAGAAATTAAGACTTTTTGTAATACAAAAAATATGCAGAAAAGCTATTTTTGTTGTTACTCGTTTTCGGTATTATCTTCGTCACTTTCCAGTTCTTTGAGACTATAGCGACATGCCTGAATAACAAAACCGGAGAAGGATACTTCCTTTCCGACGATTGCTGCTTCAATATCGTTTATGACATCTACCGGAAAGCGGATTGTCTTATTTTCAGTTTCTTTTTTATCTGATTTTAATCTGAATCCCATATATAAACGCTTTCTGAATTTATATTAGGTCAAACAAACGATTTTTTAAGCCCTGCATACAGCAGTGCGTATAAAAAGGCAGAATAGAGGATAATATAATTAGAAAGGAAAAACAGTATGAGTTTCAGAGTAGTTTCAGATAAAAAGTATACCGAAAACAAAACAATAAGGTTCCCGGAAGACCTTATCGAGGAGATCGAAGAAGCTATCGTGGGTAAAGAAACGTCATTTTCAGGCTTTGTGCTGCGGGCTTGCCGATACGCCTTAGACAGTATCCAGGATGAAAAAATGAGTAATGAAATTGCGGATCAGTGTTAAGATTTAAGTGTCCTGATTATATTGCGCAAGACACGGAAAATGAATACTGAACAATACAAAAAACTCGCGATAAAACTTCTGAATGAATCATCAGCTTCGGGTAATAAAGAAATAATCGTTCCTGTAGGACAGAAACAGCTTTTTTCTTATGCCCCGAGCTCGCTGTACAAGTATTGCAGAATCAATGAATACACAATTTTAAATATTGTAAATGATCAGTTCTATATAGCTCCTTTGGATATGCTGGATGATCAGTTTGAAGCGCGCCTTAGTTTCCGCAGTGATTTCGCCAGATATTATCAGGAAGTTATGACTTCCTTGAAGAAGAGTTTTCCGGATAAATTAAAGAAATCAGAAATAATAACTGAAGAACAGCTGTCTGATCTTTATCAGGAAAAAAACGTTGAAGAACTCGATAAGGGAAAGAATGCTTCCGATCTGATCGAACTGATAGACAAGGTAAGCGAAAAAGATGATCTTGATGAAGTATTGGCTAAAATGTTTGTTTCGATCATCCGGATCAGAGATGAATACGGTGTCTGCTCGCTCTCGGAAAACAACGATTCACAGATCATGTGGCAGATATATGCGGATAATTATCGTGGCATCTGTATTGAATATGATTTTGAAAACTCAGATGATGATTATCTGAAAACAAGACTGTTCCCGGTGACCTATATCGATTCAAGGCAGAACGATCCTTTGGCCATGTTGATGGAAGTGATACTGATCAATATCTTCAGGAAAGATGTCAAGGCGATCGGAAACTTCATCAATGAATGGATAATCGATCTTCTCACCGCCAAAAACAAGGAGTGGCAATTACAGAAAGAGTGGCGCATCATCGGCAAAGCCAAAGAGCTCTTTACATCCGCAAAGATCAAAGCCATCTATCTTGGCAACAGAATATCAGATGATGACAAAAAGAAACTCATAAAGATCGCTGCCGAAAAACAGATAAAATTATACGAAGTCAGCGAAGATTTTGAGAAACTCAAGATCGCCTTTAAAAAGATCGAAGAGCGATGTTGAATCAGATATAAGAAAAAACTGAAGCAGTACTTTGGAAATTCTGAAGTACTGTTTTTTTCAACAAACAAGATTAGTTTTAAGCCCTTTTGGGAGGGGCCATTAATAATGGATTAATAATAGAAAAAGGGCAGAATTCAGGCCGAAAAAGAATTTGCAAAAACTTAGCACTTAATGCTTGACAGTGCTAAAAGATTGATATACAATTAGCAGTGGAAAGTGAAGAGTGCTAAAGGAGGTTACTATGGCGTTAACACAAAGAATGGTAAATATCCTCAAAGCCATCGTTGATGAGTTTGTCGCTACAGCCGAACCCGTCGGTTCAAAAACGCTGGTCGATAAGTATGATCTGCCGTATTCCAGTGCGACGATCAGAAACGACATGGCCACACTCGAATCACTTGGCTATCTGGAGAAACCTCATACTTCAGCAGGCCGTATTCCTTCCAATAAAGGTTATCAGTATTATTGTGAACACCTTTTACAGAAGGACATGGATGAGGAAGTAAAGTATGCATTGGCGAATATCTTCGATAAGCGCAGTGCCAATATCGAAGATGCGATCAAGGAATCATGCCGGATCGTATCGGAGATGACCAATCTGGCTTCGGGAATGTTAGGACCGGATGCGAAGAATCAGAGCCTGGAACACATCAAAGTCTTCCAGATCGATCCCAAGACCGCAGTCTGTGTCTTTATCACCAATACCGGATACACGGAAAACAAAACGTTTAATTTTCCGGATGAGGTGACGATCGAAGATATCGAGACGTGTACGGATATCCTGAATGACAGACTGAAGGGAACACATATCTATGAGTTGCCTGAAAAACTGGAATCACTGAAACCGATCCTGACCAAATCGGTACAAAGATTCGAAATGCTGTATAACGCATTTGCGGGCGCGTTCGTTAAGTTTGCGTCTGAGACCTTATATTTCGATGGTACGACCAATATGATGTATCAGCCGGAATATGCAGATGTCGAAAAACTTAAACAGTTGAGTAAGTTCTTCGATGATTCCAAACTGTTCAGGAGCTTAGTCGATAAGCAGACCGGAGATAACGAAGTCGTAGCGATCACACCGAAGGGAACGGAGTTAGTCTGGAAAGATGATATAGCGATCGTTTCAAATGAGATCAGGATCTCGGACAATCCGGATGACAATGCACGTCTGATGGTAGTTGGACCAAGACGTATGGAATATTCAAGAGTAGTCAATCTGCTCGACTTCATCTGTAAAGAGATCGAAGATATGTTCAACTAGAAAGGAAGATCATGAAAAAAGAGAAGAAAGAAGAATTAGAAGAAACAAAAGATATTCCTGATTCCGAAGATAAAACTGAAGAAGATATTGAAACCGAGGTTGAAACCGAGGAAGAAGAGATCGTTGAAGATATCAATGAGGAATCTCTTGAGGAAAAACTTACAAAACAGATCGAAAAACTTAAAAATGATTATGCAAGAGCGTATGCGGATACCGAGAATCTGAAGAAAAGACTTAATGCGGAAGCGGAAAGTGTCAGAAAGTATCGGATCCAGTCCTTCGCCAAAGAGATCTTACCGGTGATCGATAATCTGGAAAGAGCGCTGGCGACGGAGGTTCATGAAAGTGACGAGAGCTTCAAAAAGGGCATCGAGATGACATACAATCAGCTGATAGCAGCCTTGAAGAATGAGGGCGTTGAAGAGATCGACTGTCTGAACAAGCCTTTTGATCCAAATCTGGAACAGGCGATAATGCGGGAAAAGAAAGAGGATGTTGAGGCGGGTATCGTCATTGAAATATTACAGAAAGGTTATTTATTAAAAGATCGTATATTAAGACCGGCAATGGTCAAAGTAAGCGAATAAGGAGGAAAAAATATGAGCAAAATTATAGGTATTGACTTAGGTACAACCAACAGCTGTGTAGCTGTAATGGAAGGCAAGGATGTAAAAGTTATCACTAACCCCGAGGGTAACAGAACGACCCCTTCAGTAGTTGCGTTTAAAGATGGTGAGATCATCGTCGGTGATGCAGCTAAAAGACAGGTCGTAACAAACAAGGATTCAGTTTCTTCGATCAAGAGACTGATGGGTAGTAATGAAAAAGTACATGTCAATGGCAAGGATTACACACCACAGGAAATCTCAGCCATGATCTTACAGTATATGAAGAAGTATGCAGAAAGCTATCTAGGTGAACCGGTCACCAAAGCCGTTATCACCGTTCCGGCTTACTTCAACGATGCACAACGTCAGGCAACCAAGGATGCCGGCAAGATTGCAGGTTTCGATGTTGAACGTATCATCAACGAACCGACTGCTGCTGCTTTGGCTTTCGGTATCGATAAGACTGATAAGGAACAGAAAGTACTCGTCTTCGACTTAGGCGGCGGTACCTTCGATGTCTCTATCCTTGATCTGGCTGATGGTACATTTGAAGTTTTGGCTACAGCCGGCGATAACCACTTAGGTGGTGATGACTTCGATAATGTCGTTGTTGACTGGATGGCTGATGAATTCAAGAAGGCACATCACGGTATTGACCTCAAAGCTGACCGTATGTCCTTACAGAGATTAAAGGAAGCAGCTGAAAAGGCCAAGAAGGATCTGAGCTCTATGGTACAGACTCATATCTCTCTGCCATTTATTTCCGCTGATGAATCTGGTCCGTTACATTTGGATATGGATCTGACCAGAGCTAATTTTGATAAGATGACCAAACATCTGGTCGATCGTACCGTCGGACCGGTCAGACAGGCTTTAAAGGATGCCGGGCTGACTCCTAACGATATCGATCAGGTCTTACTGGTCGGTGGTTCGACAAGAATGATCTCCGTTCAGGACGCTGTTAAAGCAGAACTGGGCAAAGAACCTAACAAGTCCGTCAACCCGGATGAAGTCGTAGCGATGGGTGCTGCTATTCAGGGTGGTGTCATTGCGGGTGATGTCAAAGACGTATTATTACTGGATGTCACACCGTTATCACTCGGTATCGAAACTCTCGGCGGTGTCATGACTGTTCTGATCCCGCGTAATACAACTATTCCGACGCAGAAGTCACAGATCTTCTCAACTGCCGCTGATAACCAGCCGGCTGTCGATATCCATGTCTTACAGGGTGAAAGACCGATGGCTGCCGACAACAAGACCCTAGGCAACTTCCAGTTAACAGGTATTGCCCCAGCCAGAAGAGGTATCCCGCAGATCGAAGTTACCTTCGACATCGATGTCAACGGTATCGTCCATGTTTCTGCCTTAGATAAGGGTACAAACAAGAAACAGGAGATCACGATCACCAATTCTTCAGGCTTAT
>JAFRJA010000114.1 GCA_017432545.1 Erysipelotrichaceae bacterium | reverse complement strand
GCTTTGTCAGACATGATAAGAAAACTTTCTTCATTCATTTGACACGATTTAACTGTTTGGTCCTTCCCTTATTCAGGTACTACGACCTCGGCTGACTTCTTGCGGTAAACCTTTTTTCGACTGAATTACTATTGGCGTATTAAACCGTTTAGACTCATCATCCGCAAGATCTCACGGGATAAGCCATACATCTTTCCCTGTTTACTCTCCTGATTTACGCCCATGGGTTACGGTTACCTATTGGGACTTTGATGTCTTTAGCCATCTAATCCGCCATAAGCGCCTTAGTATCAGGTTTCTGTACGTAGAGCCACAGTTTCGCTATCCCTTCTTCTCTCCGCTTCCTCACGAAAGTCAGGCTTGGGAGTCGCTATCGGATTCACCGGTAACAGGTGCTCCTTGGGACTTTCACCCTAGATATATGACATGCCCGTCATACTAAAGAATATGCCTGTGTTTTTACACACAGGCATGACTTATATTTCTAATTCAAAAAATTTTATTAGCTTAAGTCTTCACCATTTGAAGCGATGACTTTCTTATACCAATAGAAAGAATCTTTTCTATATCTCTTCAGACTGCCGTTTCCTTCGTCATCCTGATCTACATAGATGAATCCGTAACGCTTTGCCATCTCGGAGGTTGAAGCACTGATGCAGTCGATACAGCCCCAATAAGTATAACCGAATACCGGCACACTATCTTCTATGGCTTTTGCCATTTCGATGATATGGGAACGCAGATAATCGATACGGTAATCATCTTTGACACGGCCATCTTCCAATACATCCAAGGTCCCGAGACCGTTCTCGGCCACAAACATCGGTTTCTTATAACGGTCATACATCTGATTCAAAGAGAATCTTAGACCTTCTGGATCGATCTGCCAGCCCCACGGCGTCTGTTTCAGATACGGGTTCTTTTCACCGACCAGCAGGTTTGCGGAAGTCTTTTCTTTTTGACTGCCTTCTGCACTGGTAACCAGAGAAGCGTAGTAGCTGAACGATACAAAATCGACCGGATACTTCTTCAATATCTCGAGATCACCTTGCTCAAAGTGAAGTTCAATTCCCTTGTCTTTCCACATCTTTTTCCAGACATAAGGATATTCACCGAAGACCTGAACATCAGTGCAGGCACTGTCCATCATGGTTTCATGTAACCACTGCACACAATCTTCCGGTTTGCAGGTAGCGGGATACTTCAGATTCTTGGTGGACATGCAGCCGATCATCAGATCCGGATAGTTTTCATGGACATATTTTGTCAGTAAGGATGAAGCTACGAACTGATGATGCAAAGCCTGGAACTTGACAGTTTCAAGATCAGCGATCTTTTCCTTGATCAATCCGGCACCGATAAGCGGGATATGCAAGGTCGCATCGATCTCATTGAAAGTTATCCAGTATTTTATCTGATCGTGGAATTCATCGATCATCGTTTTGGCATAACGCAGATAATACTCTATGACTCTTCGATCGCTCCAGCCGTTATACTCCAGGACCAGATGTAAAGGCATCTCAAAATGAGACAGGGTAATGATTGGCTGGATGTTGTGTTTTCTTAGTTCAGCGATCAGCTCTCTGTAGAACTGCAGACCTTCTTCGTTTGGCTTTTCCTCATCTCCATTTGGAAAGATCCTTGACCAGGAAAAAGAGAAGCGGAGAGCTTTGAAACCCATTTCCGCAAACAAGGCAATATCATCTTTGTAGCGATGATAGAAATCGATGCCGCGACGTTTCGGATAGGTCAGATCGTTACTGTCGTCTTTGGCTTTTAAGATCTGTTCATAAGTCCTGTCAAATACACCACCGGTCTTGCGATCACCTTTAGGAAAGATGTCAGCAGTGGAAAGGCCTTTGCCGCCTTCATTGAATCCGCCTTCGACCTGGTTTGCCGCAAACGCGCCACCCCAGAGGAATCCTTCGGGAAATTTCATAAGTAGTCCTTTCTTTTAATAAGGGGATACGCTGTATCCCCTTTTATTCATTTCTATTATAATTTTACGTCTTCGAACTTGACGAAGTGTACGACGATCATTGAAACGATAACTGAAGCAGCAATACCGATTAAGAAGATCGGGAACTTTTCACCGAAGAACAGCGCAATACCAGCAAGAGGTACAGGACCGATACCAACGGCATAGACCTTGAAGGCAGCCATGATTGCAGCACCTACCGCACCACCGACAACAACACCGGCGAACGGACGCTTCAGAACACCGAGGACACCGTAGAGCGTAGGCTCAGTGATACCGATGATCGAAGAGATCGCAGAAGAGAAGGCCATACCTTTGAACTCTTTGTTTTTGGAATCGATCGCAACCATCAGGGCAGCACCTGCAACAGCAGCGTTACCGGCAGCACACAGAGCGAGGATCGGATCGTAACCATTGGCAGCAATTGATTGTAATTCAACAGGAACAACAGCATGATGCAGACCGAAGAATACGAGAACCGGATAGACAGCACCGAATATAGCACCACCGAATGCACCGGTTGCTTCATAAAGAGCGATGAACGCATTACCGATAACAGTAGACAGAGTATTGATGAATGGTCCAACAGCAACCAGCATGATCGGAGCAGTGACCAGTAAGTCAATCAGAGGTACGAAGATACCGGCGAAGCTTGCCGGAACGATCTTGCGGGCAAACTTGTCTACATATGAGAGAAGGATGACACCGACGATGATCGGGAAGACAGTTGAGCTGTAATCAACAACCGGAACAGTGAACCCAAACAGAGAAGATGGTTCTACAAGACCTGTGTAGGTCGGGTGTAAGATGACACCGGCAAGGACCATAGCCAGGACTGGTTTAACCTTGAAGACAACTGCGGTTGTATAAGCAAGATAAACAGGCAGGAAGTAGAATGCAGCATCAGAGAACATCATCAGCATGTTGAATGTTCCGCTTGTTGTATCAACTTTACCGGAGAACATCAGAGCGACTAATAAACCTTTTAACAGACCACCAGCAGCCAAAGCCGGGAAAGTCGGGATAAAGATCTGAGCGATCGCATTGATGACACGGTTAATGACATTTTCTTTTTTGCCATCGAGGTCTTCGTTGATAGCGGCTTCCGCTTGCTTTCCTGATACTTCACAGAAGACAGGATAGAATTCTTCAACTTCTGTACCGATGATGACCTGGATCTGACCGTTGTTTACGACACAACCTTTTGAACCCTTTGTGGTCTTAAGCGCTTCTGTATCACACTTGCTGAGATCTACAGGATCGATTCTCAAACGGGTAAAGCAATGAGAGACTTTGCTGATATTCTCTTTGCCGCCGCAGAGTCTGATTATTTCTTCAGCCATAGCGATATATTTTTCGTTTGCCATATTTCCTCCTTTTTTCCGTTTTATTATCCACGGTTTTTCTAATGACAACTTCAGTTTAGTTGAAATCCTGTATCATAACGATTACTTATGAATATTTGTTTGAACAAAAAAGTTACCTATTCCACTCAGTTATTTCAGATTATCTTCCAGCCATTTCATGTCTGTTTCATCAGGATATTCATCAAACGTATCTTTCTTTGGAGGACATGGAACCGGTTTTCTGACTTCATCCCTCTGATATGCATATTTTCCCAGTCTTCTTCGATCTTCTTCCATTGAGATCTGAGGCCTTGTATTGGTTGGGATCATGTTGTTGATCCATCCCGCATGGTATTCGTTTTTAGTCGTCCGCTGCCAGGCTCCGGAAAAAATCTTCCACTCTCCTTCTTCCTTAACATGAACACCCGGAACCATACCGACCGAAATGATAGCCGTCGGTGTTTCCCGGTATTTGGAAAGTGCCTCGATTCCCAGTGACCACCAGGTCGCCCGGCACAGATCATTTTCTTTATTCACCTCAATGACCGGCGTGGTCAATGGGTGTATAAGCATATTGCCTTCCAGAGAATCCACAACTGCTGTACTCCTGAATTTCATCTCGCCTTCTACATCAAAAGAAGGATGTTTCAGGGCTTTGAGTTCTCTTCTTTTTTCACCGATGTGCTGATCATCATGGAAAATAGCCGCCTGACCGCGCAGATTGGATACTTCAATGACACTTAACTGTTTTGCGATCTCTTTTTCAATCTGTTCGAATTCTTCATCTTCTAACAGATCAAGATCTTCTATTTTTATATCTATCATACTGTCACCTGGTCTTATCTTTATTCAGTTCCCAGTTTTTATCTTCTTCGGTATAGGCCGAATAAGGTCTCGGACAAGCCGGCAATCCTTCTCTTATAGATAAAGGGGAGTAAGGATTGTGATAAGTCGTCGGTTTCGCCAGTTCGTTCATCGGTGT
>JAFRJA010000113.1 GCA_017432545.1 Erysipelotrichaceae bacterium | reverse complement strand
TTATTTCTGTTCTTCGAACATGTCTTTGCCTACGCCGCAGAGCGGGCAGACCCAATCTTCAGGGAGGTCTTCGAAGGCGACGTTGTCGTGTTCCGCCGGATCGTAGACATAACCGCAGACTGTGCATACATATTTCATGATCGTATCCTCCTGTTGCTACTCTAATTCTATTACATCAGCGGGGCAAAAAGACGAAGTATGCTTAACATGAATTCTTTGATCGGTCCGTTTTCGCATTCCGCCAGACTGACTTCGTGTCCTTCTTCCATCATCGAGATCAGATCGTCTCTGACGGTCTGTATCTTCTAAGAACCGTAAAGGAAGGCACCGTTTTCAAAATGCAGATATAAGGAGCGGTAGTCGAGGTTGACGGTACCGACCGTTGCGATCTCATCATCGGCAGCCATGACTTTGGCATGGACGAAGCCCGGATCGTACTGAAAGATCCTGACACCGCCCTTGACGAGCTGTTCGTAGTAGGAACCGGGCAGCAGGAAGAAGGATCCGAAGTCATCGTACATGACCCGGACTTCCACGCCCTGTTTCGCTTTTTGTCTCAACGATTGAGTGGGAGTAAGTCGCAAATCAAATAAACATAATTGCACAAATCACTTAAATAAATTACAGCAAATCATATAAATAGAATACCTCAAATCACTTAAACGCATGTTATAATTGTTTTGGTGAAGAGGTATTTTAACATGGAGTATAAGAAAAGAATTGTAGATGCACAATTTGCAATTAGAATGGAAGCGTTGGGGGCGGTACAAATAAAAGGTCCGAAGGGATGTGGGAAGACAACGACTGCGAAACAGAAAGCCAGAAGTGTAATTGAGTTTCAAGATGAAGATAACAGAGAGAATCTTCTGATGATAGCGAATACGAAACCGTCGGATCTGTTGAAAGGCGAAAAGCCGATATTGTTTGATGAATGGCAGGACGCTCCGAAAATATGGGGCGCTATAAGAAAAGATGTGGATGACAGCGGCTTGAGCGGACAGTATATTCTGACCGGATCATCCTCAAAAGAAGTTGAAACGCCTCACACAGGAACATTAAGGATATCTACACTGAAAATGTATCCAATGAGTTTATATGAGTCGGGGGATTCCAATGGGACTGTATCGTTAATGGATCTGTTTACTCATCAGGACGAAATAACAACCTGTAAATCTGATCTGACGATCGATGATATCAAATTTGTTATTTGCAGGGGAGGCTGGCCCAGAACAGTCAATCTACAGTCGGATGAAGCCAGGCTCCAAATAGCAAAAGAACTATATAATCAAACTTGTGATATTGATATTTCGAATGTTGACAATACAAAAAGAAACCCGCAATGGGCAAGAACGATACTAAGATCATATGCGCGAAATATATGTACAACTGCCGATACGAAAACCGTGTATGGAGATACGGCGGCAACTACAGGAATGTCACAGCCGACATTTCAGGATTATATTGCTGCACTTAATAAGTTGTATATCATTGAAGATGTTGAAGCGTGGTGTCCATCGATTCGCTCAAAAACATCTATCCGATCTTCCAAAAAGAAGAATCTTATTGATCCTTCCATTGCTGCAGCTGCGTTAGGTATATCTCCGGAATATTTCAATCTCGACTATAAAACTTTGGGTTTCCTTTTTGAATCGCTGGTCATCAGAGATCTGAAAGTATACTCATCAGAATATAGAGGTGCAGTGTCCTATTACAGAGACAGATACGGATTGGAGGCTGATGCTGTATTACATCTGGAAGATGGAAGATATGCATTGATAGAAATCAAACTGGGACAGAACGAAGTGGACGAAGGCGCAAAACATCTGCTGGAAATCGAACGGCTTATTGCGGAACATAATAATAAAGAGAAGCAAGTTCCTCTTCGTCTTCCGGATCTGAAAATCGTCATTACAGGGACACGATTTGGGTATAAAAGGGAGGACGGTGTATTTGTGATCCCTCTCGGATGTCTGAAAGATTAGTATCTGATACCACTCCCTGATACCATTTTGCTGCCTTACGGATCGTAAACGAGGAAGACGTGAGTGAACGGCGTAGATATAGACGTATGTAGTATACCAAAACGTAAAGTATTTACTTTACGTTCAAGAAATCATTATCGAGCGGGAATAGGTCACTTGAAAAAATGTAATAAATCAAATAAAACACACTTGAAAAAGTGTGTTTTTTATAAAGTGTTTACACAGTTCCGTGAGGAACAAACACTACCCGCTATGCGGGTACGAGACAGATGTTAAACAAAAATGTCACCTTTCCTTAAAATAGAATTGTTCAAGCTCTATTTTATGAAAGGAAAGGTGACATAACTATTATATATGGCAAATCAGCACAATACACTGGCTCACACAAAATGGATGTGTAAGTACCACATCGTCTTCATCCCCAGATATCGCCGTAAGGTGATATACAACCAATTACGGAAAGACATCTCACAGTACATTTCAACTTTATGCAAGTACAAAGGCGTACAGATCATAGAAGGACACATGATGAGAGATCACGTGCATCTGATCCTTTCGATCCCGCCCAAGATGTCTGTCTCGAACTTCATGGGATATCTGAAAGGAAAATCCTCTCTGATGATCCTCGAGAATCATTCCAACCTGAAGTACAAGTTTGGAAACAGGAAGTTCTGGGCCGAGGGGTACTATGTTTCAACTGTCGGTTTAAACGAAGCAACGATCGTAAAGTATGTGCAGGATCAGGAGAAGGTCGATATCGCTCTTGATAAGCTGAGCACAAAGGAATACGAAGATCCGTTTAAGAAACCGACGCAGACAAGACTCCTTTAGGAGTAAAGGCCCACAGCGGTAAACACAATAGAGCTTGAACGGCTTAAAGTTCAAGCAGCGCCTTGAGACGCAGCGAAGTGCAATAAGCCTTATAGGCTTAGAGAAAACCACCCATTTTACGGGTGGTGGTTATGGTTTTGATAGCGCATGAGTAAAGATTGAGTAAAAAACAACATCTACTGGAAAATAAAAGAGGATACTACGCAGCGGGTATTTTCAGAAGTCAAACCAAAGAAAACTGCCAGTTATGATCTAGTCATTTCGTAACTTGGCCGAAGCACGGTTAATAAAGGAGATAGGGTAGATGATATACAGGTGAAGAAGGATAACAGTTTACTTTTGACAAAATAATAGCAAATTGCTATTATCTTGCTAAAGGAGATGATTGGCAATGAAGCAGGCAGTAACAAGAGTAGAAGACAAGGAATACGATCTATTCCAGGAAACGGCAGCAAATATAGGTACTACGACAGCAGATGCGCTTCGTATGTTTATCTATGCTTTTAATGATTATCACGGGTTCCCCTATCCGGTTCAGAGCCGCAGAATGCAAGTAGAAGCTTTTGAAACCGAGAAGGAAGCAACGGAGTTTGCAACAGATTTAGCCATGGAAATGATGAAATGAAGCGTGGAGAGATATGGACACTACAAGATAAAAATTACGCATCTAAAGCAAGGCCTGTTGTAGTGATACAAAGCGATAAGCACAACACGTTTGACTCGGTTATATTGTGTTTGTTTACTTCGTTTGAATCAGATGATACAGGTACAAGAGTATGTGTTGAGCCGACAGCAGAAAACGGCCTACAAAAGGTAAGTTATGTGATGGCTGATAAGATTGTGACTGTTGATAAAAATATGCTTGGCAGGCGTATTGGAATATTGTCCAAAAAGGATATGACGGCTGTTTCTAAGCAGCTAAAGATCATTCTTGATCTTTGAGTCTGATTTGATGGTCAATATGACATCTTACCTGATAGATATCAGGGGTTAATTAAGATATTTTACAGTAATTTTATTTTTAGACTTACCAAGTCCAAAACACCAGAAACAAAAACAAAGTCTAGACAAAGCCGTCTTTAATAATGAAAAAACGCCGTTAACCCCAGTAATTTAGAAAGAAAATCAGCAAACGTTCATCCATGTCGTCGAGTGGGAATAGCCTCAAATTCGTAAAATAAAACGCCTCAAAAGCGTCAAACAGCGATATGCCGTGGTTACAAAGAGGTGTTTTTGTATGGAATACAGAAAATGAAGCTTTATTGTTTGAGAAGATAAACAGCCGGTTCTTTCTTCTATACGACCGCGAAACCGGTATCGTATCGAAAATGTTTAAAGAGTTTTTATGAAAGATATAATTGATGTATTTGTTTATGACACGGAATATACATCTCTTCCTGATTTATAATAAAACATATGGACAATATCGATAATAATATATGGGAGATCCTGGGGATCCCGGAAACAAAAGACGAAAAGAAAATAACTCAGGCTTATCGTGACAGACTTCCTGATAATAATCCCGAGGAAAAGCCGGAGGAGTTTAAACAGCTTCGCAGTGCCTATGAAGAAGCTTTAACATATGCGAAAAGACCTGAAACAGCCGCAGATAAGCAGATCGATGAATGGCTTAAAGATCTGAACGATCTTTATAATGATTTTTCCAGACGCAAGATGGTCGAAAACTGGGAAGAGCTGTTTGACCGCGATATCTGCAAGACCGTATCCGGGCATATGCGGATTGAAGACGAACTCTTAAGTTTTCTGATGGATAAATACTTAATAGGCAATGATGTGTTTCGGTGTATGGACAGACATTTTTCTTTTCTGGAAAGAAAAGAGGAACTCTATGAGAAATATCCGCGGGATTTTATCAACAACGTCATCATCAACGGGATCTTATATCCTGATGTTTTGCCTTTAACGATGTTTGTACCGGGAGAAGATGGCGAAGAGTGTGAGAAATATATCGGTATCTATAACAGCATCCGACTGGAGGAAGATTCAAAGGATAAAGTCAGGGAACTGGAAAGTCTTACGGAGAAGCATCCTTACGGTGAGGCCTGGATCAACGTGTGGAAGGCCCGTTTTGAGGATCCTGAATACATCAGCGAATTAAGAAAGATCGCCGAAGAAAACGTAGATGATCCGCAATGCTGGCTTTTGCTGGGTGGTGAATATTATTACGTCAAGGATTACGAAAAGGCCGAAGCCGTCTGTGAGAAACTGATGGATAAATATAAGGACAATAGAAGGCTTCGCTATCTTTATGCGGATGTCCTGGAGGCTCAGGAGAAGTACGACGAGGCCATGAAGCAGTTCAATGAGATCATGAATATGGCTAATGGCGATGTCAAGATCCTGATGGAGATGGATGACAGAAGAAAGAGGATCAACCCCTTTATCATTGAACGCAAAAAGAAACGTCTTGAAGAAGATCCTGAGGATATCCAGGCCAGGATCGACCTGTGCTGGGCATATATTCAAAGCGACATGGAAAAACAAGCTCAGGAAGTCTTTGCGTCAATGAAGGAAGAGAAGACACCGGCTTTTGATTACTATAACATTCTGTCCAATCTCACCTATTTCACCAAGGATTATAAAACGGGCGTTGAGGCTTTAAAGAAACTGATCGAAGTCATCGATGAATTACCTCAAGACAGCGAGAAGAACAAGTCCCGAAAGAAACGCAAGGATGAGATGTATAACCGGATGGCTTATTTCTATCAGGAGCTCAACGATGATGAAAATGCCGGGAAGGCTTATGAAAAGGCCCTGGAGATCGCGGAAGATAAGACATCTGTTCTGACAGCTATGACGCAGATGGCTTTCAGGAAAGAGGATTATGAAAAAGCCAGGGAATACAGCCAAAGACTGATCGAGGAAAAACCCGATTCGGCATATGGACACGCTTTACTGGCGTATGCGTATTTTTATCTGCGTCATGATCAGGAGGCTTATGACATGGTGAACAGGTCTCTTGATATGGATGGCAGCGATATAGGTCTTTATGTGCTGAAGATCAGAATACTGCTGCGTAACAATGCTTATGAGGAAGCGGAAAGCGTGATCGAATATCTGGAGTCGTTCGATCTCAAAGACGATCCTTCAGTCCTTTATGCCCGGGGCCTTTTAAGTGAAACAAGGGATAAGGATGATCAGAAAGCCAAGGAGTATTATGAACGATCATTGGAAAAGATAGGAGATGATGGTGCCGATTACGGCATGATCGATGATCTCTATTACCATCTTCTGTGTATCATTGGCGAAACACTTGACGGCAACAAAAAAGAAGACCGGGATAAGATGATGGAGATCTGTGAAAAGGGCCTGTCATTTAATACACACAACAAGGATCTTCGGGAATATAAGGGCTGGTTGCTGCTTAAGGACAAACAGTATGAAGAAGCTTTGAAGATCTATGAAGATCTGGAAAAGGACGAAAATCATACGGGCTATATCGATTCGCAATTAGACAATATGTAATGACGAAGGAGGCGGATGTTTATAAGTGAATAAAGAAAAGTAACCTCTCAATTGTAGATTCGTGGATTTACCCTTTATACTATGAATTGGCTTATTTATTCATTGATAAAGCGGATTACCGCA
>JAFRJA010000112.1 GCA_017432545.1 Erysipelotrichaceae bacterium | reverse complement strand
GCTTTTGCAGTGGGCATTTGGTGGCCTTTCACCCGAGGGATCAGACCTTCTTTATTTTAGCATATTCCGAGACACTGTCAATAGTTTTAGCTTAACTTGTTTTAGCTTCTGAAGTGAAAACTTAACTTCCAGTTCAGAGTACGGCGAGCGGAATTCTGTCTTTCACTTTCTTCCGTTTGATTTTACTCTTTCACTTTCTGTCACATGAGTGATAATGAAGATGCAGCTGATGGGATATATATCTCTATGTTTATTGTGATCCGTTTATATGTTGCCCGATAAAAAGCGAGGTATTGCATATGAGTTTAAAGAATCATAATAAGAATCTTCATCTTACCCTGACCGACCGGCAGATCATCGAAACAGGGATCGCCAACGGATCTGACAAGGTCTCCATCGCCGCTACTCTGGGAAAGGATCCTTCCACTATAGGAAAAGAGATCAAAGCCCACAGAATCCTGTCCTACAGGTGTTCTCTTTTGCTTGAATGTGCGGAGTATAGGAAATGTCCTCATGAAAGAAAATGTAAGGCCGACTGTATGGATTATGTTCCCTTCAAGTGTAAAAGAAGAGACCACTCACCCGGAGCCTGTAACGGCTGTAAAGACTATTCAAAGTGCCGCTTCAATAAGTATAAATACTGCGCAAACGATGCCTATCACGAATACCGCGAAGATCTTGTCGGATCAAGACAGGGCTACAACATCACAAAGGAGAGACTTAAGGAAATCGGGGAACTGATCGAACCTCTTGTAAAGAAGGGGCAGTCGCTCTATGTCATACTTACCGATCATCCCGAGATCAATCTGAGCGAAAAGACTCTTTATACCTATATAGAGGAAGGAGCCTTCAAAGCGGCTGAAGTCGATCTGGGGCCTATGGATCTGATCAGGCAGGTAAACAGAAAACTGCCCAAAAAGAAGAGAAACGAGTATAAGCCCAGAAAAGACCGCACCTATCTCAAGGGCAGAAGCTACAAAGACTATGAAGCCTATATGGCCCAGAATGAAGATGCCGGAGTCGTAGAGATGGACACCGTCTATAACGATGTGGGAAACGGCCCTTTTATTCAGACCTTCAAATTCATGAAGTATTCCTTACTTGTAGCGCTTCTGCATAAGGAAAAGACAAAGGAAGCCATGAATGAAGGCGTGCTTATGTTAGAGAGGATCCTAGGTGAAGAACTGTTCTCCAAAGAGGTCGAAGTCTTACTGACCGATCAGGGCTCGGAGTTCTACGGCATCCATGAACTCGAGAAAAGAGCTGACGGCACATACCGCTTCAGGCTCTTCTATTGCGATCCGATGATGTCCTGCCAGAAAGGTTCATTAGAAAACATCCATACCGAATTAAGATACATATTACCCAAAGGAGTGGATCTTTACGCACTGGGCCTACAGAATCAGGATGATCTCAATCTTGCCGTATCGAATATCGACTCCGGTCCGAAAGAAAAGCTCAACGGGAAATCACCTATTGAGCTTGTGGAGTTTCTCAATCCCCAGTTATATGAGAAACTCCGTGATTTCGGTATGAGAAAGATCGAAAAAGACGATATCCTTCTGAAGCCCTACCTTCTGAAGAAATAATAACCCAAAAGCCTGTCAGCTACAAACATATAAGCGGATATTACTATTTCATCTTTTAAAACTTCAGTTTCCTGAATCCTTTTTCCTGTTGTCTTAATCACTATCATTTCTTGTTGAAAAAGTCATTTCCGAAGAAAAACAGGCATTCAAAGTGTAATAAATACCTGTTACTGTAAGAATAAATTCCGCTTTTTTCAGACAGCTTTAGAACTGGAAGTTAAGTTTTCACTTCAGGAAATATTTCTGTTCCGCCTTCAGATAAAATCAGTTCCAGATCGGCCTTCATCGTTTTGTTAACACATAAGCGTACATTGGCCATATCTGAGAAATCCACAAATTTAACAGTATTTTCCCTATCAACGCCGGTCATTATCTTCCTTTCGATAAGTCTTTCCCGCAAGAGTTTTTCATCAGCGGATAAACAGATCGTATAATCAGCATTATCTTTCAGATCTCTCCAGCCTTCCATATCAAGCAGCAGATAGTTTCCTTCCAGAATTACGATATCTCCATCAACGTTTAACGCATCTTCGATCGGGTTATGCGCCATTCTGTCATAGATCGGCCATTTACAGACATCATTGGTTTTAAGTTCTTTTATCTTGTCTTTGAACTTCTCAAGATCAAAAGTTATCGGAGCTCCTTTGATCTTTACCATTTGAATGTTTCTTCCATCTATCTCAACACCATGAGATAAAAGGTATTCCTGACGGCGATGAAAGCCATCCATACCGATCGCCTGTACTTTTATTTCGGGAATTATATCCTCAGCCAGATATTCCAGAAAACTGGCCAGGGTACTTTTACCGGCACCGGGAGGTGCAGCCAGCATCACCAAAACCCTTGACCCTTTTTCTTTATATAGATCAGAAAGGCCTTTTAAAAGGGGCATCAATATCTCTTTGATACTTTTATCACTGTAATAGGCCTTAATATCTAAACCGTTGATGTTGACTGAGTATTCCACGCTTGTTCTTTAGACCTGAATAAAAGCCGGTGTGCTCAATAATTCTTTCACCGATAAATTGCAGACAATCATATACTCTTATAATTATTTCTTTGATTCTATTTTACATTAAGAAAAGTTCTTAATAAAAAATGACAGCGTCTGCTGTCATTGATGAGTTAATTCGGAGCGATCTGCTTTATAAGCGCCAAAGACTTTAACGCTCTGGCAGTCATATTCAAGCCTTCTTAAGACTTCAACTACATCAGGATCTTTAGGGTTACCTAAGAAATCCAGATAGAAGCAGTATTCGAAGACTTTGCCGAAAATGGGTCGGCTTTCCAGTTTAACTATATTTAAATTTTTGGAAGCGAAGATACCCAGGGTATGATAGAGTGCTCCCGGATCATGGCTGTGTTTCAGCACCATCATGATCGATATCTTATCGGCATCTTCAACTTCTTCGTTTTTAGCAGTCACACATAAGAACCTGGTCATGTTGTGGACATTGTCCTGGATCTTAGGCATCAGGATCTCCATGCCGTTCTGTTCAGCGGCCAGTTTAGAGGCGATCGCTGCTTTGCGGTGGTCGCCGCTTTCTTTGACATATTTTACACTTAAAGCCGTATCTTCATAGACGATCGGTCTGACGTGGGAGTTGTTTTTGAAGAAACTCTGACATTGCGCGATAGCTTCCGGATGGGAATAGACACCTCTGATCTCTTCGATCTTAGCGCCCGGAAAACCGATCAGGTTCTGATCGACAGGCACAATCACTTCGCCTACCGCATGTAAGTCATAGTATTGAAAAAGATCGTAAGTCCTGGTGATGATCCCGGTCGTCGTGTTTTCGACCGGAAACATACCATAATCGAGCTTGCCTTCCGCGACGTCAATAAACATGTCATTGAAATCGGAGTAGGTCTTTTCTTCATATTCTCTTCCCGCAAAATAACGGTTGACCGCCATCTGCGAAAAAGATCCGTTGACTCCCTGATAACCTATCTTCATTTCTATAACATCGGGGCGATCAGTCTGAGAATTGCAGAGAACAGTTCCTTGAAGATGTTGAATCTGCTTTCATCGTAAGTAACCTCGTGAGATTCTTGTAAAGCTTCTTCAAAGTCAGCTTTGATGTCCATGATCTTTTCCGAACCGTAGAGATAAGTGCCATTTTCAAAATGCAGATACAGTGAACGGTAATCAAGGTTGACTGTACCGACGGTGGCGACAACATCATCAGAAAGGAAGACTTTCGCATGGACGAAACCAGGTGTGTACTGGAAGATCTTGACACCACCCTTGATCAGCTGACGGTAGTAAGACTGGGTGACGATGTAGACGATCTTCTTGTCCGGGATACCAGGAGTGAAGAGTCTGACATCAACACCTCTTTGGGCAGTTAAGATCAGCGCATTGATCATATCGGTATCAATGATCAGATATGGTGTATAGATATAGCAGTAATCAGTAGCCTGATTGAGAATGTTCATATAGATATTCTGAGCACAGATCTCATCATCAAGCGGTGTCTCGCCATAAGGAGCGATATAGCCGTCACGTTTTCTCTTGCGGGCCACGACTTTATATTGTGTGTAGTCTTCATCCGTTTTATTTATAGCGTTCCAGTGCGTCAAAAACATAAGTGTATATGAATAAACGGCGTCACCTTTGATCCTGATGATATTGTCTTTCCATCGGCCGTAAGGCGAAGTGATGTTGATGTATTCATCAGCGAGATTGACACCGCCGGAGAAGGCGACCTTACCATCGATGACCATGATCTTGCGGTGGTCACGGTGATTGACGATGATGTTCAGATATGGGTTAAGACGGTTGAAAGGTTCGCATTTGATACCTTTCGCTCTGAGCTTTTTGGCATAAGTCGGAGGTAAAAGGAAGAATGATCCGATGTCATCATATAAGACTCTGACATCAACACCTTCTTTGGCCTTTTCTTCTAAGATCTCTAAAATGCCGTTCCACATCGTTCCTTCCTGAATGATGAAGTATTCAAGGAAGATGAACTTTTCGGCTTTTCTGAGTTCTTCCAGCATTACCGGATAACCGTCTTCGCCGAATTTGTAGTAATCAAAATCAGAATTGCGATAGAACGGGAAGCCCTGTGAATCGGAAATGTAGCGGAACTGTCCTTTACGGAAAGGATCAAGTTCACACAGTTCTTTCATGACTTTAGGATCCTGAACATAGAACTCTCTTGCTTCCTCGGTCTTTTTCTTGATGTTGCGGAAGGTCTTGGATAAGACCAGGTCAGCACCAAGGAACAGGTATATGATCGTTCCGGCGATCGGGAAAATGATGATCAGGATCAGCCAGAACAGGTCGTTGGACAGGTGTTTGGAGTTCTTGATGATGTATAAGATCACCAGGACCGAGATGATACGGGTAGCCAGCTCGAGCCAGATCATCTGATCATAGAACCAGTCGAAGATAAACAGGTAAAAGCCCAGCTGTATCACGGCTGCGGCCAGGATAATAATGACGCGCAAAAACGCATTTTTAAAATATAGTTTTAAGTTTTCCATAGTTTTATTCTATAACAATTATTAAAACAGAATAATATAATATAAAGACGGTAGGACAAATGGATAAAAGAAAAGGACTGTTACTGGTATTGTTGGGAGCCATCGCCTTCTCCTTGGGCGGTGTCTTTATCAAATTCATCCCCTGGAACCCGATCGCAATAAACGGCGGACGCTGTATTTTTTCTTCCATGGTGATCGCTGCCTATCTGTATTTCAGCGGTCATAAAGTCAAGATCAATAAAACTGTTCTGCTTGGTGCCTTGTGTGTGGGCAGTATGATGTTGTGCTATGTCGCTTCGATCAAACTGACTTCAGCCGCCAATGCGATCGTTCTGGAATATACGGCGCCGATCTTTGTGATCATCTTAGAAGCCTTCATTTTTCATCGGGAGATCAGAAAGATCGACATCATCATCTGCCAGCTGGTTTTTCTGGGTATAGGGATCGTGATGATCGATGGCCTGGGGAAGGGACATGTGGCAGGAGATCTGATCGCTTTGGCTTCCGGTGTTTTCTATGCTTTAACGATCATGCTGAACGAATTTGAAAACGGCGATTCGCTGTCATCTGTATTATTAGGTCATATCCTGATGGCGATCATCGGTATACCCTTTATCTTCGAAGAGACTGATTTCTCCGCTTCAACATTATTGCTGGTCGCAGCTTTAGGTATCTTTCAGGCCGGCGCCGGATATACACTTCTCAGTGTCGGTTTAAAATACGCCGATCCGATCTCCGCTTCTTTGATCGCGAGTATCGAACCGGTCTTAAATCCTGTTCTTGTATCTCTGTTCTATCATGAACACATGGGCATCAATACGATCATCGGTGGGCTGATCGTTATCGTGTCTATTGTCGTCTACAACGTAATAACCCTTAAAAAAGAAAAGAAATAATCGGTTGCCCGATTATTTGATGTCTAAGAACTGATTGATGAATTCTCTGTTGAATTCGAGTTTCATCTGTTTAGGTAAGATGGCTATCTCAAAACGCTTGCTTTCCTGAACTTCACCATCCACATTGGCTCTGATCGGAATATCAGAAGAAATTACCGCGTGATCGCATTCATATATTTTAATGGCCGGATTCTTGAGATGTGATGAATCTTTCATCGAAAGGATCGTGGTGGCCATTTTTATTTTATTCAGCTTGTCACACATCAGCAGTTCCAGTTTACCGTCTGTAATATTTCCATTAGGAGAGACTCTATAACCATTGCCATAGTATTTGGCGTTGCCGACTACGACGGTCGTAAAATCTTTTTCAACGACCTGATCATTGAATTCAACTTTTATCCTTCTTGGTTTGTAAGTCAGAAAGTGATAGACGACTCCTGCGTTGTATCTTAAAGCTTCCGGAATGAAGGAATTGTGTACGAAGCCATCATCATTGCCGATATCCGCATCGATACCGAAACAGACGAGATTGATAAAATACTGATCATTGATCTTGGCGATATCCACAGTGTGGATGCCATCTTCTAGATCTTCCAGATTGGCTTTATAGAAATCATTGCCGGTACCTACCGGGATGAAAGAGAGAACGTTTCTGGTGTTGGTGATGGTGTTGAGGATGTGATTGATCGAACCATCACCGCCGATCGCCGTAACGATGGCTTCGCTGTCTTTCAGACGCTCTTTCAGGCTGATCGCTTCTTCAACTGTAGTGTTGACGATGATCTCATAATCGCGTCCCAATTTATCAGAGACACTTTTTAATCTTTCGATCATGGGATCGGTTCTGTCTTTGAGATTGAAACGGTTAACGATATAAATATACTTCATACACACCATTATATTGTTTTACGAAACTAAATGAAACAACAAACATCGATTGTGATAGTATAGTTAGTATTAATGGGGGATAATGGCAGATGAAATTACTTGAAGAGAGAATCAGAAAAGATGGAAAAGTTTTTCCGGGCGACATTCTTAAAGTTGACAGTTTCCTTAATCATCAGGTCGATATAAAGCTGATGGATGAGATAGGCAAGGAATTCTATCGTCTGTTTAAAGATTGCGATCCGACTAAGATCCTGACGATCGAAGCCAGTGGTATCGCGATCGGTCAGGCTGCTTCAAGATATTTCGGTTTCATTCCGGTCGTCTATGCGAAAAAGGGTGACGCTGCCAATCTCGATTCAGATCTTTATTCCGCAAAGGAACGTTCCTATACCCGCGGTGTTGATTACATGGTCAATGTCTCTAAACAATATCTGAGCCCTGAGGACAGAGTGCTGATCCTGGATGATTTCTTAGCCAATGGTGAAGCGATGGCAGCCCTGATCAACATCTGTGAACAGGCCGGTGCCAAAGTCTTAGGTTGCGGTTCAGTCATCTGTAAGACCTATCAGCCGGGTGAAAAGCGCATCAAGGACATGGGCTATAAAGTTGAAGTACTGGCCAGAGTCAAAGCCATGCACGATGACGGTCAGATCGAATTTGAAGATTGATTACAAACTGTTGCGGAAACGTAACGGTTTTTTGTTATAACAGAAGTGTAGAGAAACAGATGAATAATAAGGAAAGATATATTGTTTGTGCTGTTATAGCTGTGCTGATAGCTTTTCTTTTAGGCGTGAATTTCGGTGAGAAGAATCAGAATGAAAAATACCGGAAAGAAAAGGAAGAAGATGTTGCAATAAAACGCAGCGCCTTTGAAACCATCGGTGAAATTAAGGGAACGATCTATGTGACCGGTCACTCCTGATTCTGACAGCGTGTTCTGTGCCATGGCTTACGCAAAACCGCTTAAGGAACTTGGTTATGATGCCAAGGCTGTTATATTAGGTGACATAAATAAAGAAACCGCTTATGTGTTAAATGAATCGGGTGCAGAAAAACCTGAGATCATCTATGATGTATCAGGTGAAAATGTCTTCCTGGAAGAACTTCAACAGAACGATAAGTATATCCTTTCCGAACCCGATCTTTACTACAAAGAAGAAAATTTCAATTCAGATGAAACGAATATATGTTTTGTTTTAGGCCATTCGGGAAGCGGAAAATCCGTGATGTCGAGAACCCTTGAAGGTGATGATATAGATCATATCGAACTTGATGATCTGCTTCTAACCAAGGATCGTTTCACGATGGATGAACTGAAAAATTATTCTGATATGATCTACAGTTACTTCAATGGTGAAGGGTCTAAGTATTATATCGGTATTGAAGAAAGAAACAGTATTCCAAAAGAAGAATACGAAGATAAGATCTTTATAGATTTTGTTAAGTATGCCATGGACTGCGCTAAGAAACATAACAACTATTTAATTGAAAAGAGCCAATATTTAATCTTTATATTCGTTTGGCGGGAATTGGCCAAGAAGCTGTGGAATATATCTCTGAATAACAAAACACAGCAGCAATACTATAGGCATTACTATAACTGATGAAACCAGCGCCATTAAAAATTCATTGGAAATCAGCGGTTTAATAACCGGTACTATCAGTTGCTGAAGGATGTTTTTGTGTAATAGGAAGATTCCCATTGTTCTGGTCCCTATATATGTGATTAAAAATGTACTGAATGGTCTTGAAGATTCCCTTGACAGCTGTGAAATAATCATCGATATTATTATTACGACAAGCGTTCCGGAAAAACTATTCAATAAAAACCAAAAGACATTTCCATAATCAGATTTGCACATCAAAGACAGATATAACGCATCACCTCTTGCAACAGTACCTAAACAGAAAATGATTAATGATGCTAAAAACGCAATACACAGTATAGACATTTTTTGTTGAGAAAAAATAATAATCTGTTTTCTTGTGATAACTCCAAACAGAATAAAGGCGGCTGCGACAAAGGCTACGTCACAACAAAACGGATAGCCGGTTTCTATAGCAGGCATCATAAAACCTG